>JBDNFT010000721.1:0-10560 GCA_041689695.1 Planctomycetaceae bacterium
CCCGCCTTGACCATGATCATCACGCGACGTGGTGCTGCGAGACTGTTGACGAATGCTTCGAGCGTATCGTAACCCTTGATGCGATCAGTCGTTCCAGCTTCCACAACTCCTGGTGGCCGACTTCCAAGCCCGCTCACAAATTCATGAGTCGTCTCTGTCGTGCGATTATAGACGCCGACAGAAAATCCTTTATTGGCCATATTCATGACCAGATTTTGTCCCATAACCGCAAGGCCAATGAGGCCGATATCGTGTTTTGACATGGTTCAGTTTTCCAAAATGTATTGAGACTCGCAGTGACTGACGTAACAGTCAATCACCAATTGAGTCGGTAAGTTCAATAACTGGGTGACCTTCTTCAAGCAACTCCGCTACTCGCACCCATTGCAATCGACGGGGAAAGATTAGCATCAATCCAAATCTTCATACAGTGATCACCGGATGGTCAATTCATCGACTGGCGAATCGAAGACAGGCTTCCACATCGGTTGGTTCGACATCCGGCAGTTCGCCGATGATTTCCGCCACATTTAATCCTGACGCCAGAAGGTCCAACACATCCGTGACGTGAACACGCATTCCTCTGATGCACGGACGACCCACCGCACGGGTTTGGATCAACCGTGATACGATCGTCGATCGATTTCATGACATACGTTCCTTGCCCGGCAATAAGATTGACTGAGTTCTTGAAACGGACATGGTGGCACTCCTATGGATTCAATGTTATTCGAAAAATCGTCTGACAGGTTGACTGAATCCAGGCAGATCCTGAGCACCTTCAAGCGTTATGTTTCGAGAGTAAAGTATCTGAGTCAGATCAGGACGAAAGACCGTCACGCTCTTGAAACCGCAGTCAACAAGCCAGACCTGCTTTACGCCGACGTCGAGATAGTTCGCGACTTTCTCGGAGACAGCTCCGTGCCGATCGTTCGTTGACAAGATTTCAACTGCTAACAGCGGAACACCGGCAATATATGGAGCCCCGTCGCTTTGTGCGACGATGTCGTTCGAGAACACAGCCACATCGATACCAACAAATCCCTGGCCTGGTAGTTCGCAACCGATTTCACCGCTAAAGGCCCTTGCCGGAAATGAAGTCCGTTCAAGCCACTCATCCAGGAATCGCCCGATACGGAGTTCAGCCCGTGCATGTTGGTGGCTGCGTTTGGTCATTTCGACTCCTGAACCATCCTCGTCGTAGATAACGCCATGCAGCAGAATAAGGCTCGAATCTTCTGAAAGATTGAGAGATTGAAACTCCGACACGGACATTCGAGTGCCGGGTTTCGGCAGTTGCTGAAGCTCAGTCACACTCATCGTATACCTCGCCAACGTCTGGAGCCGGAATATCGTTGCCCATTATTTTAACTGAAATCCAAGGTTAGACAAACACGATCTCGCTCGCAAACCAGTCGGACTACCTCTGAACCCTCGCCGAACCGCCAGATGCCACTGCCTCCACTTCCTTGATCGTCGCCATCGTCGTGTCGCCATGATATGTGGTTAGCAGCGCTCCATGAGCCCAGCCCAGATTCAACGATGTCTGGGCGTCTTTGCCCGAAAGCAATCCGTAGAACAGTCCCGAAGCAAATCCGTCGCCGCCGCCGATGCGGTCGATAACGTCCAGTTCCATCGTCTTGGCCTGATAGGTCTTGCCGTCCAGCCACAACACGGCACTCCAGGAGTGACGGTTCGTGGAATGAACTTCACGCAAAGTCGTTGCCACGGCCTTCACGTTCGGAAGTTTCTGTGTCACTTCTTCCATCATGCCAAAGAATGCTGATGGGTCGAGCTTGCCATGTGCCTCAACGTCCTGCCCCTTCAGGCCAAGTCCCTTCTGCAGGTCTTCTTCGTTACCGACCAGAACGTCCACATGTTCAACGATACGGTTCAATGTTTCCTGAGCCTTATCCAGACCGCCACTGATTTGCCACAGCTTGGCTCGGTAATTCAGGTCGAAGGAAGTCACAGCACCAGCAGCTTTGGCTGCCTTCATGCCTTCGATGATGACTTCTGGCGTTGTTGGTGAGAGAGCCGCGAAGATGCCGCCGCTGTGGAACCAACGAACGCCGCCTTCGAAGATTTCTTTCCAGTTGAAGTCACCGGCTTTCAACATGCCAGCTGCCTCGTTGCTGCGATTGTAAAACACGATCGGACCACGCACGCCGTGCCCCTGATCACTGTACACCGTCGCCATGTTCGGGCCACGCACGCCGTCATGAGCAAACATCTTGTAAAACGGCTTCACACCCATCGCTCGGACACGTTCCTGAATCAGGTCGCCCAGCGGATAGTCAACCATCGCGGTTGCAATGGCAGTCTTGAGCTTAAAGCAATCCGCTAAATTCGCCGCGCAGTTGAATTCACCGCCGCTCACATGCACTGCGAAGTTATTTGCCTTGCGGAATGGAATAATGCCCGGATCGAGCCGATTCACCATGGCTCCCAGAGAAACAAAATCCAGAGCACCAGACTTGGGCACGTTGAGCATTGAGCAGATCCTTTGACTTTCCCAGCGAGAATTGCTGGAGCGTTGTGAAATGACGGGATTATCGACGTTCGACTTCAGCGAGGTTCTCGACCCGAGTTCCCCACGTGCATCAAGTTAAGCGGTTTCCTACACGATCAGTGTTGATTAGCGAAGATTAGTGTTCTAAATGCTGTCTTTTTTGCGGAACACTAATCTTCGCTAATCAACACTAATTTAAACAAACACTCGTGATTTTCACTTAACTTATTGCGTATGGGGTTCTCGACCCGAGTTCCCCAGCCGGACTTGGTTCACATCCTAGGCGTTTTTCCGCAGAAATTCAAAAGATGCCAGCAATTCGCATCGGCATTCCCACACGTCGTCGTTCATACCTTGGTTCGACCTAAACGCGTCCGCCAACTGTAGGCCGATTTGTCCCAAATCGGCACCCGCAGAACCGGTCTGGCTTCAGTTACGAACGACTCAATCGGACAGCGGCCATAAGCAGATGAATCATGCACTTGAAACTGCACTTAGTTAACGGACAACGAGAACGCACTCACCTCTTCGCCAGGGACTGAATCGGCGAACCGACGGTTTTGTTTTCCCTGAAAGCTGGGGTACGTCACCGACGCCTCGCCAATATGCTGAGACAGGCTGGGGTTGTGGCAGAACATGCGGCGACGGACGAGACGACACCATTCACCCACGACTCCGTCGATATGATGCAATCCATCTCCGCGAAAATGTTGCGACGTTGGCGCCGCCCGTCGGTGATTTACCGTCCACGGATGAGCCAGAAAATCGAACGCCCGATCGCGTGGGAACAATAACGCTTGGGCACCCGCCATGCCATAGCCCACTTCGCACGAATGCCAGCCGACGCCACCATTGTTGCAGGCCGGTGTAAACAACGAAATTACGCCACAATCCGACGGCGGTTGCCAGGTTGACAAATAGGCAGCGACATCGCGGCAGAAGATCGCATCATCCTGCACCATCAAGAACGCATCCGCAGCAGGATGTCTCGCAACAAGTTCACTCAATCCCAACCAAAAATTAGGCCACCCGCCGATTGCCGGTGTCCGTTGAGTGACTTGGCGCTCCGCCGCGATTTCCGCCGCAACAACTCCATCGCAAAACAAACGCGGCTTGGCGAATCCAGCCCGTTCGAGCGACGCCAATGTCCGCAATAGAGTCACCTCACCTCTAGGTGCGACGGTGAGGCCGAGTGCAATGTTCATGGAAAATATCTGCCAACCTCGAACGTTAGTAGCTGCATTCAAACCTCGATTGTGTGAGTTTAGGCGCTGGCACCAATTGTAAAGTCATGGAACAGAAAACGTCACTTCCGGTGTCGTTTGAATCGTTTTTGCACTCGCAGGACAGAAATCGGTGAAATAGCCGTTTGCAGTATTCAAGGGTAAATCTCGTGTGAAGAAAATATCCTTCACAATGATTTGGGCTTTGTATTCCCCGGCGGGAATACGTCCCGTAGAGCGATTACCGACGATGGCTCCGGCGGGAACCTTGCTGGACATCCACTTGTGCGGTCGTTTCCCCATTCCACCTCCAAGAAGGTCGCGTTTAAAAGCTTCACCGTCTCGGACACCACTCACCCAAACTTCGACGGGATTAAGTCCACCATTCATGTTGTTCAGAAATGGTGAGAAGAGTTCAATTGAATCTTCGCTCAGATTCACAAAGTAGATATTAAAAGTTGTTCCGTCGGCATTGGTGTGGATCGACAGTTCTGGAACGACAGGCACGCCCGCAGTCATTTTGATCCGTTCAGGGGTTTCAAGGTACCCGAGCGGGTATATATGAAATACTGGCGAGCAGAAGTTGCCAATCAGAATTGGCTCGGAAATAGCCTCCACATCATCTCGTTGCAGTTGAACGCCTTCTTGCTTTGGTGATTTATATCTTACAAGAGATGCGATATAGGGTTTGAGTTCTGGATTGTCAGCTCGACCATTTTCGGGATCGCTGACTTCAAGCCAGAATCGTGATCCCACAATTGCACCTCGGGGCGCATCCAATGAACCGACGCTGAATTCTTGCGCCGTGGTCGCGGGAAACAGGCTGCATCCTGGGAGACTGATTACTTGAACGGGCTTCTTGTCATTCGCCCGCTGGATGAGGACGGCGGAAAAATCCAAACCAGGCGCTCGAAAGAAAGGATCAAGTACGATTCCTCCGTGCTCCAACTTCAGCAGCGCATCCATGCTCCGCGCACCATCCGAATTGGGCTCGCCGAGAACCAGTTCCGGCACAATCGTCGTTTCTTTGACATCTCCGCCGAACGCGACTCGGAATGAAATGAGCAAAAGCAGAATCGTTACGAATTGTCGCCAAGGGTTAGTCATCATTTCCGAAACCCCAACTCAAATTTCGTTTCTAAAAGCACACCATTCCGACGTGGAGAATTCACTTGGCGACAATTTCAAACTGTTGACTTTCCGCTTCAAATGCTGGCTTACCGGGAAACGTGATGTACCATTCATGAACCGCGTCATAGATTGCTTTTTCACGCAGATCAACTGGGGTGTCGAGCGTGATCCCAATGTACTTCGGAGGATCTGATATAAAACGGTCGTCGTATCGACAGATGACCGAATAGTTTCCTGAATTGTCTATTTTCGGCAATCGTAGGATACGACCACAGATTCCGCCTGGTGGGATTCTGTAGAAGAACGCCGACGGCGCACAGAGCCGTGAGCCATCCAGTGAAAGGAGATTCCGCTCTTTTCCTGAAGTGGAGTCAGCCAACAGCATTTGCAATCCCATTGGATCCGCGAGTTGACACAGAAATGGATTGTAGACCCATCTGTCGAACTGATCGTCATTCGTGACGCGATGCTCAAGAATCACGCATCTGCTTCGAAACCGGTTGTTATCTGCAATCAATTCGCACCTGATGGTCGCACCCTGCACAGGGCTGATTGCTGATGGAGCTGGATTTGCCAAAACTTCTACCTCAACCGGCGCGGACTTGGCAATGACTTTGCCCTTTCGGTCTTGCGGCCGAAGATGGCTGTCAAAAGTCTCGTGAACAATCGCCTGCACTACGTACTTCCCAAGTGGTAAACTCAACCTGCAGGTCTTCATCGCTGGGTTCCCGCTTCGCGCGGATTCATCCAGCCCGTCTAAAACGAACCGGAACCTTCTCCCCACAAAACTATCAGACCTGACAATGAACGGATCATCTGTGTTACCGAATCCATCCGGGATACTCGCTACATCCACCGGTTCTACCGGAAAATCTGTGGTTGCAACCAGCTTAATGATTTCGTCTTTGGTAAGTGACAGCAGAACTATATCGATGTGTCCAGGAAAGGCTGGGTGAAGGAGAGGATTCGAGGCCTTCACCCAACCACTTTCCTGAACGTACGTGACTTCAACATCCCATGTGTCGCCCTTCGCAATCTGCGCATGACTTACCGCGATTTTCACTTCAAAATCATCCGCTCTGGCAGTGAACGGAAGACAGACTCCAAAAACGGCAAACGCTACCAGCAACGACTGAACTTTCGCTCGTGCCATTAGTCATCCGCCTCCCATTTCAAATTCGCCACATTACCGAGCCAAGTGGGAAACTGCGTCGCAAAAAGTGCCGCAGGATTTGGAGTGTAGGTATTCGATCCAGGTACCATTGTCCAAGTAGACCCACCGTCGCTGCTTGTCGCGGAGATGCCCCAACTCCACGAAACTGTGGCCAATGGTACTGGTTCTGAGCCAGCCCGTGGTGATTTCCACATCAAGTACATTTGGAATGATTGTGAATGTGAATAGTAACTCGCAGCAAAGGCTGGATCGGAGAAATCGATCGCCGGGCTATCTGCCGTCGTGTCAGGAATGCCTGGAACGTGAGGATATGGATCAAAGGTATCAAGCAACCCTGATCCCATTTTGCGTTGCGGCACACCGTCCACGGAATACCTTGTGGAACTCTGATCGACCGTTTGCACGAAAACGAACTCGCCCAGCGGTCGATTGTTGGAGCTGTACTGGAACACAATTCCAGGAGAAATAAGTTGTCCTGTTATTGGCGATCTTTGGCCAAATGAACCTACGTAATGTGGGCCTGTGTCCCCGGGCAACACTTGCAATGTCGGAGGCCCCGAAGGAGTTGTTGCCGTAAATCCAAAGTCTGGCCTTTCGACAGAAGAAATCACCTGTTTGCGATCTGTCTGGCCAAGCGGCGCGGTGATGGTGGCTTTTACATTAAACCCTGCGGGCTGGAACATTCGAAACGATACGGTACTGTCATCGAGATCATCAGCGCCTAGGTTCACTAAATATGCGGCTTGTTCATTGTGAACCCAAGTCTTGTATGCGTCATACGGAATTCCCCAAATGTAGTCCAATGGGATCCCCGTGCCGCCAACGAGTTCAGCTTTGTACGACAAGAGATCGCCAACCCAAGCGGGATTTCCGTCGTTCAAATCAGGACCAACTTGAGTTACTTTAAGCATGGTCAGAACAATGTATACCGCCACCGTGGAACTTCTTGCACCATGGATATCCTCTGCGTAGTAAGTAAAGGAATCAGTCAGTCCGTAAAAATTTCCCTCGAAAACGCCTTCATTGGGCACATACGTAAACGCACCATCACTCGAAAGCGATGCCGTTCCATATTGACCATTGGGAGCCAAAATTGCCTTAAGTGAATCGGCATCGCCAACATCCGGATCCGAGTCATTCTTAAGCACACCACCATCAGTGGGCACAGACAGTGTGTTTCCTTTGAGAACAAAGTAGTTTATCCACTGGGGTACACCTGTCGTCGGATTTGTCCAGTCCAACCCAGAGTCGTATTCCGCAGTTGGGGAACTATTTCCTACGCTAATCGTAACCACAGCAATGTGTTGGCTACTCCCAATTCCGTCCGATAATTGGTACGTGAATGAATCTTCTCCGACGAAGCCCGGTGTCGGATCGTACGTGAACTCACCGGTCCCGGTATCAAACGTCACCGTGCCGTGACTTACGTTATCGACCAGCACGAAGGTCACGGTATCCGCCTCGTAGTCCTGCCACGCCGTCCCGTTGGACATGAGGCCGTCGTTCCACGCGACGCTGTCCGTCATCATCTGATCGTGCATCGTGTAGGCCCAGTCGTCCGATGGTTCGGGGACTGTGTTGTAAACGTCAATATGGACGGTCGCGGTATAGGTACTCGTAGCGAGACCATCGGACAATTGATACGTGAACACATCGCTGCCGACGTAGCCAGCGTTTGGCTGGTAGGTGTATTCACCAGTGGAACCGTCGAGCGTCAGCAAGCCGTGGGTGACGCTACTCACCAAGACAAACGAAATTGTATCCGCTTCGTAGTCCTGCCACGCAGAGCCGTTGGACATGAGACCATCGTTCCACGCAACACTGTCGCTCATCAGATGATCGTGTAGTCCGTATCCCCAATCATCCGACGGCTCGGGCACTGAATTGTAAACGCCGATGGTAACCGTCGCCGTGTCCGATTCTTGTCCATCCGATACCGTATAGTCAAATGAATCAGAGCCAACATACCCGGCATTCGGCGTGTAGGTGTAGCTTCCATCGCCGGACATCGCCACTGTCCCATGTGAAGCACCAGAAGCTACAGAAAATGACAAAGGGTCATTGTCATAGTCGTAGTCATTCCACGCGACGCTGTCGGAAGTCTGGTGATCGTGCGTGGTATATCCCCAGTCGTCGTTCGCAACCGGCGGTGAATTGGTCCCGCTGCCAGATCCGCTGCCGCTTCCCGCTCCCGACCCGCTCCCGAAACCACTTCCACTGTTGCTCGAACCAGAACCGCTCCCAGAACTCATTGAACTGCTCATATTCAATGCGGTCGGAGTCGTTCCTTGATCGCTGATTTGCACATTCTGCAGCGATTGTTGTCCCTCGCTGTCTTCGACGAGATAGCTGAACAAATCGCCGCCGCTGCCAGACGATACATGCACGACTGAGTCGCTATTTCCCGAAGTTCCGTATTGAATATACGCAGAACCGTTAACTGGTTGATCGACAATATCTATGATCTGTCCAGTTGCTGCGTCTGTCGGCGGTGGGATCTCGGTCGCGAATGCTCCTGCCTGCGTGTCGATATCGGCAAATGTGGTACTCGTCGTTGTCGCGCTAAGTAACATGCGGCATTCCAACATATCAACAGTGACGGCCCGCGTCCGTTGTCTGCGTTTGTTAAAACGGGGGGGGCGCAAAAGCTGGGATGTAATCTTCGACGCGACAGTTAGCCAAGAGGAACGCTTCATGACACACCGGTTACTTTCTACAGGAGTTGCAGAGCGGAACAGTATCGACGCACAAGGTTGAAGAGCAATCTAACTGGAGGAATCTAATGTTCAAGATCAGTTTTCTGTTTTTAGATCAGAACCTGGTGCGAACTGCCTTTCGCGGAAAATCCTCGGCCATCGCATTTCGCGCACAAAGCATCCGAGTTGCTTTGTGATTTGGCGTCCAGATAGACTTTGCGTCGAATGGTCGATGCTCCCTTCACTTTCGAGAGATCTCCATGAGACGACTTATCGCCCTGCCGTTCGTATTCATAGTCTCAATCGTCGCCAATGCACAGGACGCGACGCCGGAGGCCAAACTACCACCTACCTCGGCTCCTGACGTTCATCGGCTGATCTCCCGAGTCGCGTTTGGGTCCTGTTCGAATCAGGACGATCCGCTGCCGATTCTACGCACGGTTCTCGAATGGGAACCGGAACTGTTCATCTATCTTGGCGACAACATTTATGGCGATACCCGCGACATGAAGTTGCTCGAAGCCAAATATGCGAAGCTCGGTGCGAAGAAAGACTTTCAGAATCTGCGTACCAAAATTCCAACCATCGCCACATGGGATGACCACGATTATGGCGACAACGATGCCGGCAAAGAATTTCCGTTCAAGGCGGAGTCCAAAGAGATCTTCCTGAAGTTCTGGAACGAGCCGACTCCCAGCCCGCGTCGCGAACATGAAGGCATTTATACCAGCTATCGTTTTGAAGATGCGAAGCTCGGAAAGACGTTGCAGATCATCCTGCTGGACACTCGCACGTTTCGCGATCAGCCGCTGCGGAATCCATTTCCGTCTTGGAAGAACGACTATCTGCCCGATACCGATCCCAATAAAACAGTTCTTGGCGACACACAATGGGAATGGCTGCGCGAACGACTTGAAGAGCCGGCGGACTTGCGAATCATCGGCAGCAGCATTCAGTTTGGACATGAATACAATGGCTGGGAGTCGTGGACCAACTTTCCGCTGGAGCTAATCAAGATGATTGATCTCATCACTGAAACCAAGGCCAACGGAGTCGTCTTCATTTCCGGCGACGTTCACTGGGGCGAATTGTCAGTTCTGAAAACGCCCGACTGTTATCCGTTGCACGATCTCACTGCCAGTGGACTCAATCGCGACTGGGAAATTGTCGAACCCAACCACAACCGCGTCGGCGATGCCTGCAGCGATTTCCATTTCGGAATGCTCGACATCAACTGGACCGGCAATCCGACCGTCACCCTTCGCATCCACGACATGACCGGCCGCGCCCGTGTTCGCAAGTCAGTGCGGTTGAGTGATCTGAAGTTCTGAATTCCGTAGTGCGACCTGTCCCAGGTCGGAAACCTTTCAACTCTGCGCATCCATCCTGGATTCGTCCACCAGTAACTCAGATGTGATGACTACTCACTTAAATTTTCCTGTCCCGTATCCGTGATTGAACAAAACTCTGAGTACACAACATGGGAACCAACACAATTGAAGAACCTCAATCGCAGCAGTATCGCAAACCGCGATTCAACAAATGGGACATTGCGATCTTCGTTTTGTTCCCGCTGCTTTTGCTCGGCGGTTTTCTGTTGTTCATGCACATGAAACGTGCCGCCGCAGATCCGAATCTGCGGCTCATCGCTCAGGTGTCCGACGACATTTCCGTAGAACTTGTTGCGGTGGCGTCTCAATCCCGACAGAAAGACGGTTCCATAAAATGGTGGAAGCCGAATGGACTTCCGGCGCTTGGCATTGAAGACAATCCAAAGGTTACGATCTTTGGGATAGCAGACCCGGTATTCTATTTCCTGTACAA
>JBDNFT010000722.1:0-4471 GCA_041689695.1 Planctomycetaceae bacterium
ATGGTGGCCCATCTGTTGATGGTGGCCCATCTGTTGATGGTGGCCCATCTGTTGATGGTCGGCCGGAAGTCGGCTCAGTCGAAGAACCATTCTTTGTGTTCTCTGTTGAAGCGACATTGCCGGGCTTTTCACCGTGACCATGACCACCCTGAGTTTCCTTGTACGTTTCCGGAATCGGTGCATCCTTGGGATCCCACAACAGGTTTGTAGCGACGTTTACGAAAGTGGGGCCGCTCTTGATCACCTGTGTTGTGCCATCTTTTCCAAAGAAGAAGATGTTGTCCCCAGCCACAATCGGCGTTGCCCAGCATGTGGTTCCCAAGCGTTCGGTGTAGTGCGTTTCCCCGGTCGTGCTGTCGATGCAGAATAGCACACCGACGCTGTTGAGATAGTACGCGCAGTTGCGATCCACGACCGGGCTGGCATAATCGCAGACGGCTTTCGAAGCACGCCACACAACTTCATGTTTACCATCGACTGTAGTGTCCAGCTTTAGGCACAGGTTCGACTGAGCGGCTGCTTGAGTCGAGCCAAACTCTGGTATTCTCGCGCCCACAAAGAGGTAAGGCCCAACAGCCGTGGGCGATGGAACGGAGTTGCCAGACAGTCCGCCCACAGTCCACAATTGTTTTCCATCGGCCGGGTCATAGCCATCCACGGTGCCACCGGAACTGACAACGATCAGTTCCTTCCCGTCGTGCTCCACAACAATCGGCGATGTCCATGAGCTGCCTGATGGCCGATCCGACTTCCAAAGGTCTTTGCCAGTCGCTTTCTCTATCGCCACGAGGTAAGACGGTCCTTTGTGCTCGATATTGATGATCACCAGTTCCTTCGTTTGAGTCGGTGAACTGCCAAGTCCATGATTGTTCTCAAACGCACCGTACTCGGTCGTCAGACTGCGTTTCCATTTTTCTGACCCATCATGATTGAGTCCCACGACGTCGCCGCCCTCAAAGAATGCGTAGACGCCATTCTCGTCGGCCATCGGAGTTGGGGCACTCCGCGCGGCCATATAATTGGAGGCCGATTTGGTTGACGCTTCCAACTCATAAGACCAGATCTGTTCGCCCGTTTTCAGATCAAGACAAATCACCGCGCATTGATCCTTCATCGGTCCAACTACGGCGGTCAGAAACACTCGCGAATTGAACACGACTGGGGATGACTGCCCGTAACCGGGCAACTCCTTCTGCCATGCGATCCCCTTTTCAGGGGACCATGTCACAGGCAGTGAGGAGGCGGAAGTCGACGATCCGCCATTCCGAAATTCCGGCCAGTTGCTGCCAGAGTTTTCTCCACCCAGAGCGAAGCTCAGGGGGAGTAACAAGAGTGCAAGACTGATAAAACGCATGATCAAAGTCCTGGAAATTGTGTTGGAAAGAAGCCCGACCTGACGTCAGGTCGGGCAGAACTGCCGACAGCTCAAAACTCGCCGAGTACCAGTCCGTCGGCTCGTGAGAAGATCGCTCGAAACGTGTTCAGATCGACGTTCTCCGACACAAATCTCACGCTGCCATCACACAGGGATAGCTGAGCGCCACCGACGTGCAGACTGCGAGGACCGGAGACGACTTCGCCGTGGTTGCCGAAGTCGGGGTTCTTTGAGTTCGGTGGGTAATAGCCCTGAACCAACGTATGAATCCCCAGAGAAGAAATCCATGCCCCTGCCCGTCTGCCATCGAAGTTCGTCGATGCTGTGGTCTCCATCTCTTCTGCAGTCGGAGCACACGGGGGGCCGCCGATGCTCACTCGCTTCATCTGACGTTGAGGATCGACGAGTGTTGTTGTGGCCGCCTGCCGATTTCCAAAGAGTGTCTCGGCCATGAACACGGTGTTACTTGTTCCATCGGTGATATCACGGAACTTCGTGCTCGAACCGCTCCAAAACAGGCCGTCGTTTATCCTGGAGCAATAATTCCGCTGAAATCCCGCGCCTCCGTTGACGAGATAGTTTCCGCCAGCCCAGGCGAATCCGAAACCGTCAGTGCTCATCGGATTGCCGGAATCACTCGGGCACATCAATATCGGTATCCTCGCTGACGCGACTGCTGCCACAGCAGGATTCACCTGCGGATTCCACGGCAGTCCGATCGTCAATGGCCTGGTGAAGTCGATCAAAGCGTGCAGATTCCCCTGCTCATAAAACGGCAACAGTTGGGCCTGAGCCGAATAGCCGTACAGCGACGCCTGGGCTTGCAATGGAAAAGAGTTGTGGACATCGGCGTAATTGTGAGCGGCCAAAGCCAGTTGCTTTAAGTTGTTCTTGCACTGAGTTCTTCGAGCTGCCTCCCGAGCCTGCTGTACGGCGGGCAAAAGCAGTGCGATGAGAATGGCGATGATGGCGATGACCACCAGCAGTTCGATCAGTGTAAAGCCCGAATGTTTACGAGAATGAGTCTTCATAGATTTGTTTCCAGAGATATTGAGTTGTCAGTTAAAAACAGCAATAGAACGGCTGCACACGGACAGCTCAAGCGCTTGCGGCGCAGCCTTTCAGTGTTGTGTGGGGCTGGTCTTGCGCCTGTGATTTTTGCCCGTCATGTTTTGCACGGAACAGGCATGCAATGATCCCAGAGCCAGCAACCCGAACGCGATCACGTTGGGTTCACAGTCACAAAGCGCAGCAGTCGCAACCCGCAGCAGTATCAACCCGCAGATGGACGCGATTGATTTCGGTTTTTAGTTCCGCCTTCAGGCAGCAGGCGGAGCGCGGCACTTGAGAGGGAGACAGAATCCAAGCAATGGATCTGCACATGCGGGCGTTTCAATGACGGCGGTTTGCTCGGCAATTTTCGGAAGCTCAATCAGAGCTGCCAGGACTCGCGGAGCGGAAATCGCCTGACAAATCGCACAGTTTGAGCAATCGTGAGGCTTCGAATCGGACGGCGACTGTTCACCGTGATCCTGACCGGAACTGCAATCGTTCGCAGCGTGACGATGCGACTCATGTGAGTGATGATGGTGACAGCACGTTGTTTCGGAATGTTGCTCACCGACAGTTGTGCAGCAAGATCCATCAACAACGGTATGCAGCCACGGCGCACCCGACGGAAGTAGAAGCTGCCAAAGAATCAGCAGCCATGTGAATTTTTGAGTGCGATGCTGAAGCATGCTCTCTGGGCCATGGAGGATGGATATCGAAAACTCCGAGCCCGACCAGTACTCGTTAATGTAACAGAGCGTACGTCATTTCACAGATCATACGCAAAAAGAATTTTGAAGATTCCTGTTTGTCCAAGGCTTCACCCGCCTCAACTCGAAGCGGCGCCTGTTGCTTTCTTGCCGCATAGCCCTTGACGAGCCCCATCCCGATTAAGGCCGGGGCCATCACAACGCAGACCGGACACCAACCTGATTCCATGGCATACGAGCCAGGATCATTGCCATGCCACAGGTGTCGGTAATCCCGGCAAACATCAACCCGGCTCCGACAAAAGCAGACAGGCCCGCAAAGTAGGGATGGATGGCAATGGCAAGTACACCACCCGTCAGCGAAAGACATCCTGCGGCAATGCGAACCTGCCGCTCCAGAGAAATGGCCTTCTTGCCGCGAACCACCGGACAGCCTGCCTGTTCCCAGGCCAACGTGCCACCTTCGACGTTCACGATATTCGTGCAACCCGCCACTGCGAATTTTTCACAGGCCGTCTTACCCCGGCTGCCTGAGCGACAGATCACATACAGTGGAGCACTCGTCGGATGCTCTGCCAACACGGCTCCACAATCCAAACTTTCCAGTGGCGTATTCCTCGCCACCGTCGCGTGGACTTCGCGAAACTCAGCCGGAGTTCGAACGTCGATCAGATGAATCTGTTCGCCCGTCTGAACGCGGTCGTAAAGTTGCTTTGCAGAGATTACAGAAATGCTCATCAACCTGCTCCTTCAAAAATTGAAATATCGAAATATCGTTAAGTGTCGATCTATTTGGCCCCAGGAAGGCCAGGAGTTCACTGGTCTGTGTTATTTCGCTGAAGGCGAAACGCCGAACCTTGCTTCGATGCAACCGAGGATCTGCTTCAGATGGGGCTCAGCGACACGGTAAAACACCTGACGCCCGTCTTTTTCGCTCGTCAGAAAACCGCATCGCTGCATCAAACGCAGATGCTCTGACGCCATCGCACTCGGCAAACCACATGCTTCCGCGAGTTCGCCGACGGAAAATTCCCCCTGCAGCAGCATCTGCACCATGCGCAACCGATGCGGATGAGCCAAGGTCCGCAGACATTCTGCGGCCTCACCCAGCGCTTCCAGTTCGGTCAGTTTTAACTTTGATGTCGCCATGTTTGGTTTGCCTCTACGCCAAATATATCGGAACATCGCGATATGTCAATTGAATGTTTTCAGATTTTTGCCAGAGACGCCAATCGAACTGTTCAATTCTCTCGTGGTCATGTCGGATCTCAAGGTACAGGAGAGTTGTGGGTGCAGGGCAACGTAGATCATTGATTCCTCACTTCAGAAATAACAA
>JBDNFT010000723.1:0-1329 GCA_041689695.1 Planctomycetaceae bacterium
AGTGTTCGGCCTGCACTTCCGTTGTGCGATCGGGGTCAGTATTCACTGCGGTTAATCAGCATGCGCCGAATCCGCAACTGGTCGCCACTGTTCATCAGCAGCAGTTTCGCTGTTGCCATTCCAATGTCGGTCTTTCCAACGATTCTTCCATCGACCACTTCGAAATGCGCGTCCCACTGATCCTGACGGGGGTGAAACAGCCGCACCAACTGCCGATCTGGCTGGATCAGCGTTGTCAGGTTCGGCCCCTTCTGAAGATTGCAACGAGCGCACGCAAGGCACAGATTGCTTTCGCTGTCATCGAGCACATGCTGGCTCGCTTCTACGTGTTCAATATGAAATCGCAGAAATGGCGACGCCGTCTGAGGCAGGCGGCAGTATTCGCAACGGTTGTCCGCTCGATCACGGACGAACTGACGCAGAGACTCATTCATCGCGTGTGACTTTGGCCACCGTCAAGCAGGTTGCGAGCCTGAATCTGCAACAGCGTGACGAACTGCGAAAAACTCACGTACTGTTCGTAGTCGTGACGTTCGTCTTCCGATAGAACACCACGGTTCGCCTTATCAGCCAGGACATCCACTTGCTGCTGCAATTCGGGAGTAGCACGCAACAACACCAGACGCTCAGCAACCTCAGGCGTGAGACACTGGCCGACCGGCGTGATCAATTGTTCAATGGAAGGTGTATTAGTTGACATCGCCCGATTGTACCACACACGGAGAATCTTGTCACGAAGTTTCCAGCCTCAGAATGCCAGCGGTTTCCACTCGCCAGCCGTCTCACCATAGCCTTCATGAATCTTTTTCCGGGGATTGCTGGTTGGCGATGTCTTTGCCGGACGACGCCGATTAGTGTGGACGCCAGAAAAAGACTCCCGACCCCCTCGTACACGCCCACCATAAATTCACGAGCAGTTGGCCGATATGATCGAAGTTCCCGTCGAGATTCGAAATCGGCGAACGGAAGTCATTTTTCTGGTCGTGGATGGCGTGACGGAATCACCGAATGAGGATCCGGACGGCATGGATTTGACTGCTGATCAATTCTCTGGCGCATTGCCAGATTTGCCGCCATCGCTCGCGCCAGAGGAATGACTCTGGCCACTAACAATGTTGCCGAGTTCGGACGTGTCTCGGGGCTACTTGTTGAGGACTGGGAGCAAGGCGTTTGACAGTCGATTTTCTGTCACCTTTTTCGCTCAAGCAATGAAAGGGGACCAACTCACTTCGGAATCAATGAGCTGCAAACCATTATCACGCCATTCCGCCTGGTCGCGAGTTTCCAGACCGCTGGCGCGAGCGAAGCTGGAAACTGAAATGCAGCTGG
>JBDNFT010000724.1:0-4852 GCA_041689695.1 Planctomycetaceae bacterium
CCGGACGATCTGCCAACTCAGCCGCCAGTCCGCATCGTCAGCATGGATCTGATTATTCGAGCGGCTGAGGGATATCGGCCCACACTGGTATTCGACGGGATTCCGGAAGGCACTGTTTCGCCGGGACAAATGATTTCTTTGCGAGGTCGCGGCAAGCTGACCATGCTGGACATTGATCTGCGGCTCATCGCTCGGGATGATCTGACTGCGGATCGTTGGAGTTTGTTTCATCTGACGGGGCCGAATAAGATCGATCTTTCGAACGTCTCGATCGACTGTGAGAATTCGGGCGGTCAGCCTGCGGCATTGTTCGACCTGGTTCCTGAAACCGCAGGACCGGAAACATCCGTACCAGACGGCAACTCCGTCTTTGACACGGAAGTCTTGCTGAACCGTGTCATTTGCCGATCTGAATCGGACGGCATTCGTATCGCCTCACAGGCGCGTGGAAGAATTCAGCTTCGCAACTGCGGGATCGCATTGAAAGGTTCGCTGATCGACAACCGTGGTGATGCTTCAATGATGCCATCGCAGGGCGCGGTTGCCATTGAAATGAATCATGTGACGTGCCTGATGTCTGCGCCGTTGCTGAAAATGGATGATACAAACAGCCTTCAGCCGGGCGGCATGCAGCGTTTGATGCCTCGGCTTTCAGTACTCAGCGAAGGCTGCGTGTTTGCTGCACAGGGTAAAGATCAGCGGCTGATGCTGACTGTCGGAAGCAGCTTTGTGGAGGACCTGGAATCGTTTGTTTCATGGAACGGCTTCAATAATCTGTACGACGGATTTCAGATTTACTGGCAAATCGAAACGTCGGCTCTGGACTATGCGTCACGGCGTCTCGATTTCGCACAGTGGCTGCGATACTGGGGTGAGCGAAGTGATAGTACCGAAACGAATGCGGATGAGCTTCCGGAATTCTCGTGGCAGAACGACATTTGGAAAGTCAGCAATAGCGATGTCTGGTTGCGAAATCTGACGCCGTCGTCATTTGAACTCAACGCGGCCCTCTTCATTCCCGGCGTCAACGGCCTGCAGCGAGCTCGTGATGGTCAAGTGCCTGGCGTCAACGCAGCCGAACTGGCGCGGTTCCCCCTTCGCCCCACATCGACGTCAAAGCCAGTGATCGATCCGCTCGGAGACTCGACCGCTGCAACCACCATTTTGCCGGCACCGAACAACGAATCGCCATCCAACAACGACACTCTGACATCGCCTGCTTCCGTAGCCCCCGGAACATCGATCCTCGATCCGGAACTTCCGAAGCAGTGAGCCGAGTTCTGCGACTCCATCCGGCTCGCCGGGCTCGGTGAGCCCAGATGGTTAGCGCCTTGCCGTCGGGTGACCAGTCGTTGCTGTGGTTGTGACGTGTTCCGAGAAAACAAATGCGGCTGTCGTCAGGCAACCATTCGGGGTTAGACCTGAAGTGAAGCTTTTCGCAACCGCAGCGATTCCTGGGCTCGTGACGAGTTGTTCGCAGTAACGAGAGATAACAATACGAGACTGAGTATAATTTTCTGCATGTTCAACTCTCTGCGGTGTCGCCAAATTGAATTGTGCCCGATATCAATCTTCAAATTTAGCGAGTGCAGCCGGTGCTCACAAGTTGATGACGGCGAAACAGATTTCACTTCAAGGCACAGAGACAATATGAAGCTTTTGACCGCGTCGTCGCTTTCGTGGATAGCCGCGTTCCGCTTTCCATTTATTCGTACAATACGTTATGGAAGTGACATGTTCGTTTCCCAGTCCTCCGTTCGACTTCAGCTCGAACATACGCTACGCTCAAGAGGCAGGCCAAAAAAGGCGGGCAGATTAAGGTCTGATCAGGACAGGTCTGGAGACCTGTCCTGCCGAACAACTCAGCAACTGAACCTTCGAGGCCGCAATGATTCGTTTGCTCCTGCTCTTCATCGTATTTATGCCGCAGTCTTTGGTGGCTCAGGATAGTCTTCCCGTCCGATCATTGGCGGCGATGAAGCAGGCCACGACCTTCTATTGTGAAAAAGTTGCTGTTCAAGGCGGCTATGTCTACGAATATTCCCTCGATCTAAAACTGCGTCAGGGAGAGGGTAAAGCGACACAGACTAAAATATGGGTGCAACCGCCGGGAACTCCGACTGTCGGCATGGCCTATGTGACGGCATTCGAAGCGACGGGCGATCCGCAATTTCTGGCTGCGGCCGTGGATGCTGCAAACGCACTCATGTATGGGCAATTGGAATCCGGTGGCTGGACGGCCAGCATCGATTTTGACGCGAAAGGCCCGCACGCTGATCGCTATAGTAACGGAAAGGGCCGCGCGAAAGGCAAGAACTATTCCACGCTGGACGACGATAAATCCCAGGCAGCGATTTGTCTGCTGATGAAAGTTGATAAGGCTCTGGAATTCAAAAACGCCGAGATCCACGACGCTACACTATTGGCCTTGAATTCTCTGCTGGCCGCACAGTTCGCAAATGGTGGTTTTCCGCAGGGATGGAAAGAACCAGTTTCAGTGCAGCAGGTAAAACCCGCAGCGTATCCGGGCTATGACTGGCGGACTGAAAATCGCATGAAAGAATACTGGGACTACTACACACTCAACGATGGTCTGGCTGGCACCGTCGCACGTACACTGCACCTGGCTGATCAAACATACGGCGATGCAAAGTATCGCGAAGCACTTTTGAGGCTGGGAGATTTTCTGATTCTGTCTCAAATGCCGGACCCGCAACCCGCGTGGGCTCAGCAATACAACTTCGATATGCAGCCGATGTGGGCACGGAAATTTGAACCGCCCGCGATTTCCGGTCGTGAATCCGAAGACGCGATGGAAACGCTGCTGTTCCTGTATGAACAGACGGGCGACAAAAAGTATCTCGCTCCGATCGAACCAGCCATCGCATGGATGAAACGATCACTTTTGGCGGATGGCCAAATTGCCAGGTTCTATGAATTGCAAACCAATCGACCTTTGTACTTTGTGCGTGACACCTATGAATTGACATACGACGACAGCAATTTGCCAACGCACTATGGATTCAAAGCAAAGCCACGGCTCGACAAGATTGAAAAACGTTATGAGGAGCTGAAACAAACCGGCAAGTTTAAGAAATCCGTCAGCAGTCTGAAGACACTGACAAGAGATGCGGAACGGATCGTATCTGAACTGGATTCCGAAGGGCGCTGGCTGTCGGATGACAAAGGAGAACCACTCACAGCGGCGACTCATCTAAAAGGTCAGACATCGGTGATCTCCAGTCAACTTTTCAGTCGCAATCTGGAACGCTTGAGCGAATACATGTCGGCAGTGCAGGCGGAGAAATAATCGATGAGCATTGATTCGGACGCCAGCGATTCGGCGACCGCTGGTTTACTACCTCAGCAGATCATGCTGCTTGGTGCCAGTAATCTTGTCCTCGGCTGGCCAGCGGTGATACGGACACTGCGACAATTGACAACAGCTCCCTTGAATCTCAACGTCGCCATTGGGATGGGGCGATCATATATCAAAACCAGTGCGGTCTGCTTTCGTCAGTTGCCATCCATCAATGCCTCAGGTTTGTGGGATCATCTGCCGTGCGATATGCCACAGGCTCCACGAGTGCTCATCACGGATATTGGAAATGATCTCGTCTATCTGTTCGAACCGAACGAGATCGTAGCGTCGCTAAGACAGAGTATTGAACGCATTCTTACATGGCAGTCTGATGCCAGGATTGTCATGACCGGCCTGCCGTTGGATTCAGTCGCACGCATTGGCCGAGTGCGATACCTGGTTGCACGTACGATTCTGTTCCCGGGCTCCTTCCTGCCGCACTCAACGATTCTCGCCCGTTCGCTCGCGCTGGAAAAACTGGTGCAGGAGTTGGCTGCCGAGTATCAAATCACGTTCGTGCAGCCCGAGTCGCATTGGTACGGAGTCGATCCGATTCATGTCTTGCCAAAATACCGCGAGACAGCGTTTCGAAAATACTTTGCACCATTTGATCTCTCAGCTGCGGCTTCGATCGATAACAGGACCGCCGTAAAAAAAAACGTACCACTTCCGACCGCTGCGGAACGCACTTTGTTCTGGCGAAACAAAACAGTGGAACAGCCAGTCTATCGTTCGTCAGATTGCATTGTTTCGGCGTGGTGAGTTGGTCGAAACAACGAAAACCAGTAAATCGACAGCCTGTTATTTGCCGGTGGCCATTCCGGAGCCGAGTTTAAACGCGCCGGCGAGTGCAGAAATCGAACAAATCAAGCTGCCGATTCCCCAGAACAGTGTGAACAACGCTCCGAAGATAATGACCAGTACTCGAATTGCTTTGCCGACGTTTTCAGCGGTTTGTGCGTCCTCTGCTGAAAAGAAAAGCTCAGCCCGCACGTTGTCAGTCGTCTCTTTGATGCGAGCCTGTTTTTGATCTGGCGGCAATTCATCCCAACGGCGTTTTGCTTCCGTCCAGACGGGAGCAAGATGTTGAGCCTGAGTGTCTGCTGGACCGTCAAAGTCGGTGTTCTCCCAGTGCTCGTCAATTTGGTTTTCGGTGATACCAGCTTGAGTGATCCACTCTTCATCTTCGTAAAGAGTGTTGGCGATCTCGGCGATCATCGCTACTTCTGTCGTGGCTTTATTAATACTTTCTTGAATGCCTTCTTCCGACATGATGCCGTATTCTTGTCGAAGTTCCAGCTCTTTGTTTTTTCGAATGGTCTCTTTCTGTTCCGGTGAATTTCGATTCCATCGATGCGTGGCTTCCGTCCAGACGGCTGGCATGTAACGTTTTGCGGGATCTTCTTCGTGTGAATGTTCCAGCCAAAAATCGCTCACGGCATCCCCGTCAAGGTTCTCTCGGCTCAGGAATTCATCGTCGTACTCAACTTC
>JBDNFT010000725.1:0-11674 GCA_041689695.1 Planctomycetaceae bacterium
CGTCCTGTCAAACGTTGATAAAGAGACCGTTTGAATCAAACGACCGGGACTCCTGTCAGGTCCTCGGCAACTTCCGCGTATTGAGGCGTTTCAATGTCACCGAACGAGCGAGGACTTATCGACACATTCGTCGGTGACGGACGGTCGCTGATCAGTCTATGCGGCATTTGCCTGGGGCTCGCAGGGTTGTTCGCAATTTTTCAATCGATCACCGGACACTTTTTGCCACACGATGTGGCGTTTCTGCAAATGCAGCCCGAGGCACTTTGTAACATCAATGAATGCCGCATTGTACACTTCATGATCCATGACAGAATCAGCTTTGGCGGGTCACTCGTCGCGATCGCCGTGCTCTATATGTGGCTCGCCGAATTTCCTATGCAAGACGGGGAACGCTGGGCATGGTGGACGCTGCTGGCCAGTGGTTTCGCCGGTTTTGGCAGCTTTCTGACCTATCTGGGTTACGGATACCTCGATACCTGGCACGGTGCTGCAACCTTGCTATTGCTGCCCATCTTTGCCTGCGGTCTTTGGATGCAGCGACCAAAGCAAAAGGCTACGCTTGAAACGGCGATTCGTTTTTCGATTCTGCATTCTCAACACTCGGGCCGCTGGAAAGGCATGGCGGCGTGGGGGCGAATGACTCTTCTGTTCTCGGCGTGCGGGATGATCGGAGCCGGATTGACGATCCAATTCCTCGGCATGACCAGCGTATTTGTACCGACGGATCTGACCTTCATGGGAGTCGATCGCGAGCAGTTACACGCCATCAATCCGCGTCTGATCCCACTGATCGCACATGATCGCGCGGGCTTTGGTGGAGCCGTGACGACCGTTGGAATTCTGACGCTCGCCTGTGTCTGGTTTGGGCGACCATCGCGTTCACTATGGCAGACGTTGGCTGTCGGTGGTTTCGTCGGCTGGAGTAGTACGGTACTGGTGCATCCAGCGATTGGTTATACCGACCCGATCCACCTGGCTCCGGCGATTGCCGGAGCGACGTGTTTTGCGGCGGGCCTTGCATTCACTCGACGAACGATGTTTTCCTGAGAAACAAACACCACATGAGATCAGATAATTCACAATCGCCAGCCGTAATTCCTTCGCCAAACCACTTGCCGATGCTGCAGGAACTGGGGCGAGACTTGCTGCATGTCTCCGCATTTCGACGAGTCCTGACGATTGGCATGCCTTTTGTCATCATGTTCGGCTACGCCACATTTGTATCTCTCGGCTGGAGTATTGCGATGGCGCTACAACAAACTTCGCCATCGCTCGATCGAGCCCCGGACAAGTTGTCCCATCTTTGGCGGCGACGCCTCGAAATTCACCGGAAAACCGTTTTCAATGAGGGCTTCGGTACAGGTCGGTCCGATTGAAGCAACTTGAGTTCGCTGCTCGATCACTGCACGGATCGCTGGCAGATCTCCCTGTTTCTCGGCCACCGCCAGCACACTGCTTACCTGATTAGCGCTTGTGAACAGCAGAATATCAACGTTGCCTGCAGCCGCTGCTCGCAGCGCAGTTTCCAATGGTGTCGTGTCTTCCGGCAAAGCCCAACGATACACCGGAACCGGCGTTACGATGGCACCGCGCTTTTCCAGCTCTGCATACATTCGCGAATTCGGCAGGCCATATTCCTGTACGGCGACGGCCTGGCCCTGAATCACGATGCCAGATTTATCAATCTCCGCAATCAGTTCGCGCCACGTGTTCGGCTCCGGCGCGCGGACGGCATATCTGAGGCCGACTTTGCTCAACACCGCTGCGGGCTTTGGGCCCCGAATGACGATCGTCGTTTTGCCCAGCACTTCGATCAGTGACTCGTACGCGCCTTGCGATCGAGCAACATCGAACAAAGCTTCCGTTCCGACACCGGTGAGTAAGATCACGATCGGAAACTTTCCGGCGATCATATCCTTTACGATCTGAATCGCGATTGGATTATTTTCAATCGGGATCTCGCGCATCGACGGTGCCGACATCGGCTGGCCGCCATGGCGGGTAATCAGAGAACACATCTCGTCCGCGCGACGGCTTTCGAACGAACAGACAACGGGGACGGATGAATCGGCCATCAATGAGCTATCACTCTCTATGGATCATGAACGCCGCGAAGGTTTCGATGCTGCTTTAGCCTTCGCAGTTTTTGCTGTTGCAGATTTCTGTTTCGCCGACTTCACGGAAGCTTTCGCTGTGCTGGTTTTTGACGCTGCACTGGCTCGGCCTGTCTTCACTGTAGCTGTCTTCACTGTAGCTTTTGCGTCCACCTTGTTTGCGATTGACTTTGATTTCGTCTTCGGCTTCGGTGCATCAGCGAGAGCAGTGTCGGCAACCTTTGATTTCGGCAGCTTCTTTTTCACGCTTCGTTTCTTTGCCGATGTCGGAGTTTCAGCCGCGACGTTTTCCAGTTCAATTCCGAAGATCGCTCCCAGATCCTGAGATTCCAGTCCGCCGCTTCCGCCGCTGACGAGTTCGCGATCCAGATTACCGGAGGCGATGGCCTGAGTCACCAGTTCCTGATGATCAACACCACGCAGCATAAAGAGTAGTTCGGGTTGGCTATCAAGTCGCGAGCCGATGCCATACATCACAGCGGCAAGATGCTTACAGCACGACGAGTAGTCCGGACAACTGCACGACATCTTGATTTCTTTCGGTGACGGGAAGAGCCCCGTCTTCTGATCCGTGAGACGCTTCATCACGCCATCAGATAGTTTTCCCGATAGAAGATCCAGCAATGAATCAATAGACTCGCTGCATTCAGAACGGATCGATTTCCATCGCTTTGAATCGAGAGCCGTTATGTCGATCTTAACGTTGTAGGGTTCCGAGCCCGCGACGATGGCTTCGATCTTTTTCGGCTTGATGATCAGATCAACCACAGAGCCGTTGCGAACGTACGTCGCACCTCGAGGCAATCGGTTGGAGAAATCCTGATAGGCGGTCAGGTTGTCACACCACGCTTTGCCCCAAAATGTTTTGGCGATCAGACGTCCCTGAATCAGCACTGGCTGCGTCTCACGTTTTTGCTGCTTGGCAACTTGCGTGGCGCGCTTGACGGCCTTATTCAGTTTTTGCGAGACTGACACGTATGGTGCCCACTGCTGTCCCCAACCCATATTGAATCCTTTCTCAGATACTCGGTAAATTTCGTCGCTTCACGTTGGGGACTTTGTGCGAATCGCACATCGCGGTCAATCGGCTGATACTGAATTCTTGCGATAGGGTGGCCATGCCCGGCGAAGAGCAAGGCACGAAGCCCCGAATCGGTGCGATGTGACAACGCGAAGAACAACGGGGTTTCGGTTCGCCCTCACGACATTCGCATCCGGTTACATGAGAATCACGAGTGCTTGTTTCAATCAGTGTTGATCCAAGCCAATGTGCTGGCCCCGACGACTTTTCTTTTCCCACTCTAAAGTGATTCCAGAACGTCGACGACTACATAAAAGACTTGATGGTAGCCGCCATACCTGAAAGCAGGCGAGAAACCTCCGCAAACTTCGCCTGACTCATTTACCCGGTTCCTGTATCCGGAGTTTCCTGAAGAAAACGAATGTGGAAGCCTCGCAGGAAAGATGCTTGTCGTCCGGGGTAATTAGGCCCGCCCTACGCGCTTCGATATCAAATATCATTTGAGTTAGACGGCTTTGATTCGCTGGTTCGAGCGTTAGCGAGCCGCCTGATTTTTCTTACAATCAACTCCAGCCAGTCGCTCAAATCATCAACGCTCGAACTCGTGATGCCGTTGGGGCAGATTAATGTCGCTGGCCCTTCGGCCAGATCAAAAACGTATTCTTCTGCATCTTCCATTTCTCGGGTCAACCTTTTCGCTTTTTTCTTTGGCGGCAAAACACTCCCTTGCGGCTGAAATGTTCCCACTACTTCTGGGTCTTCGTCGGAGATCGCCCCGGAAGGCGAATAACTACCGCTGTCACATTAAGTAGACGTACGGTTTTTCAATTCAGTGTGGAGGGTCTTTATGAAAGGATGACGGTAGCAGCTTCCCAATTGTTTCGTCGTAGGGAAGGGCGATGAAGGCCGACGCGGCGAGTCCCTTGCGATGACGCGGCAGAATTGCTCGCATCTGGTGGCAAGACGAAAAAAAACCACCTAATGGGCTGTAACCCAGAAGGTGGCGGCAGTTTTTTCACTGTCAGTGTGTAGCTGACAGCAAGCGGCGAATATGGAGCAGTTCGCCGGTCAGGGCTAAAGTGGCCTCTCTGCTTACTCATGGAGTATGCACTTTTGCTCGGGCTAAATCAAGCTCCTTTTGTTTCCAGAAGGAGGTTGGGAATGAATCCCGATCGTTCTAAGCCAGCGCCACCGGGTTTTCGGTGGGTCTTTTGACGGTCATTTACTCATTGGCGATCAAAGCGAGAAGTCTACCGGAAAAACGGTGGGTGGTTTCGGTTCTTGGTCCGCTGCAAGTAGATAATTGATCAATAGGCAAATTCGACTGAGCCTCATGATATGCAATCATGGGGCTCTTTTTTTAAAGGGGAACCGACCGAAAGGGACGCAGCGGACGCGGCTCATTGTTTTGGGATATTTCATTATTTGTTTGGCCTTCCCCGGGAGCGTAGCGTGTGTCTGAGCTGAAGTCGAACGGAGGACTGGAAAACGAATTGGTCGCTTCCACAATTGGACTGCCCCACTTTGCATCAGCCCCACTTTGTATCAGCCGCACTTTGTATCAGCCGCACTTTGTATCAGCCGCAGTGCGGTAGCTGACGCCGACCGAAGAACGACACGTCGCTACGATCGCCGCCAGAGGAGGGTGACACGCAACATTGTTGAGAGAATATCTGTGTAACTAACTATAGCGTCCCAACACTGCCGGCAACCGTCAAAGCCTGTTGGAAGCCTGATGAAACAGCATTTGCCGTCGCTTGTGGATCAAACAGTGTATTGTCATCGGTATAAAGTTCTGTGAGCAACTCAGCCAGACGCAAACCGATTCGATTGTTCGTATGGTTTGCCGTTTCAACCAGAAAACGCTTTACGTAGCGAAGGTCACTGATGTCAGGGCTGATCGACTCCCCCGACGCAATCTTAGACCTGACCATCAAAGTGAGACGGCAGGCATCCGCATCTGTCAGTAGCCCAGTGTTATGGGTAATATTGTGCCGCACCTGCCACAAAATCGCCAGCGTCTTGGCTCTGTCACGTTCGGCAGCGGGCTGCTGCTTTTGGTTTGGAAACAGATATTGCCAGGGCTGTTCGTCAAAGTGAGATTTCAGAATCTGCCGAAAACGTTCGTTGATCGCGGAGTTGCTGAGCCATGTATCAGCTTCGCAAAGTGCGCGACCAACAGAACTTGAATTAAACTGAACTGCCAGAAGGCCACCGTTAGCAGAAAACGACTCAAAACGGTTGTCGATCGTGAACGACGCAACGGAATCCACACAGAGGATTGCCAGTTCTTTGACAAATCGTTCAAACGCTTCAACCAGGTTCACGAGTACCATGCGATGCAGGAGAGCCGTATGGCGGTCGTAGACCGTCTGGTAGATATCCTGCGTCTGAATGTGATCATCGACGTATTTGATAAGAGCGAGACTGGCATTCGCTCGTGCCTCAAAATTCCGGATGGGCGAATCGACACCAGCATGGGATATCAATGTATGCTGGAGCAGATCACGTACCTTTTGATTCAGGTCGATTTTGGGCCTGCCTGCCATCTTTTATCGTCCCGTTACGCCGCGTCGTTTGCCGCGTCTGGATCTTCGGCGAGCAGCCACTGAACGTCGCTATCGTCCCAACGCAGAAGAAAAGTTCGTGCGTGCGAATTGTTTGCGGTATCAGCAAGAGCATCCAATTGTTCAGCAGCGATCTCCTCACCATGAGCCTTCGCTTCATCACGAGAATCAAAAATTCGAATCGTTCCCGCGACCTTCGTCAATGCACTGGCTATTTCGTCCGATGGGCACGGAAAATCGACGAGCGACGTCAGTAGAGGGTCTCCGTCTACGTTCCACCAGTTGTCTGGCTGCTCGATCAACCATTTCGCAAGGGCTGTTGAGTTGATTGTGTAATACGGAAGGTCGGTCGTTTTGGACATGGCTGGAACTCAGCAGGACTGAATGCATTTTGAAATGCGTGAAAGCGGCCCTGACCATTGTATCGTAAGTCCCCGAGTACGAACAGAATTTGTATTGAAAATGTCTGCGAAGGATTTTGCCTGAGAATTTCAGGAGTCACGCGATTGTGAATTGGGACGAGGGGCGCAGCTCATTGTTTTGCGGGTTATCACTTCTTGCTCGGCCTTACTCGTGAGAGTAGCGTGTGTTCGAACTGAAGGGGAATGGAGCACTGCGAAACGAAATGGTCGCTTCCAGAATTGGACAGCCACATTTTGTATCAGCCGCAGTGCGCTGGCACCCGGTTTCTACGCCGAATTCCATGAAAACCCGACGCTAGCGCGTTCCGGCTGATGGCGGGAAATTCACTTCGCTCGAACCCCGACGAACCAGAACAATTAGACGTTTCGAAACTTCACTCATCCATCGTCGCGCGGGTTACGTCAAGGGCCACGAACTTCAGCAGTTCCGAATCGCTCATTTCCGTCAGCAGAGTTTCACTGCCTTCCCCAAGGACATTGTCCGCGAGTTCCTGTTTATCCCGGATCATCTGATCGATGCGTTCCTCCAATGTTCCCTTGCAGACGAATTTGTGAACCAGCACGTTGCGCTTCTGACCGATACGATAGGCTCGGTCAGTGGCCTGGTTTTCGACAGCCGGATTCCACCAGCGATCAAAATGAATCACGTGCGACGCTGCAGTGAGGTTCAATCCGGTGCCACCGGCTTTGACAGAAATCACAAAAAAAGGCACATCGTCGCGCTCCTGAAACGTCTTCACAAGATCCTTGCGTTTTGCGACAGCAACCCCACCGTGCAGCACCAGCCCGGGCTTTCCGAATTCACCCGCCAGGAATTCGGCGATCGGTGTACACATCGACTGGAACTGAGTGAACACGAGCACCTTTTCCTGGCGTGCTCGAATGAGTTCGCAGACACTCCGAAGGCTATGAAACTTTCCGCTTTCGGTGGGATCGAACGCTTTTTGATCAAGGAACAAATCCGGATGATTGCAAAGCTGTTTCAATCGCATCAGCATCGACAACACCAGACCGCGACGCTGCATGCCGTCTGCATCCTGCAACTGCTTTTCGACATCCGCAATGACTTTTTCGTACAGCACGGCCTGCTTCTTTGACAGCCCGCATTCGATTTTCATCTCCGTCTTGTCCGGAAGATCGGGCACAATATTTGGATCGGTCTTCATGCGGCGCAGGATGTAGGGACGCACGAGTTTTCGCAAAGCGGAAACGGCACCAGCATTCTGATTCTTTGTCATCTGTTTGACGAAATCGCGAAACTGCTTCACTGATCCCAGCAGCCCCGGCACGCAGAAATCAAACAGCGACCACAGATCTCCCAGTTGATTTTCCACCGGCGTTCCAGTTAGAGCGATGCGGCCTGATGCCTTGAGCTTCCGCACAGATTTCGACTGAGCGGATCCGGAATTCTTGATCGCCTGCGCTTCGTCAAGCACTACCATTCGCCAATGCACGTCGCCAGGCCATGTCGAACGTCGAATCAATGTGTACGTTGTGATGACAACATCGTACCCCGCCAATTCCGTCGCTGGCTTCTTTGCAATCTTGTCCAAAGTTGCAGCGTCACATTCCGATCGATGCGCCAGAAAGACTTTCAATTGCGGCGCGAACTTGTCGAGTTCCTGCTTCCAGTTTCCAATCAGCGATGCCGGCACGATCAACAGGAAGGGTGTCGATTTAGTGAGCGGCAAGGCGCTAGCCGCCGGTTTCTGTGTGGAAAACGTCGGTAAAGTCCCGCGGCTAGCGCCTTGCGGCTTGCTGCCCGGGATCAAGCCAGCACCGTCCCTGGCGGCGGCAGCCTTCAATTGCAGAATCAGATCGATGACCTGAATTGTTTTGCCAAGCCCCATGTCATCCGCCAGGCACGCACCCAGTCCCAGTGTTGTCATAAACCATAACCACTTCACGCCGTCCTGTTGATATGGTCGCAGCGTTGCGTTCAGTTCGCGACCTGGATCGCAGCCGACGATGCCGTGCGGATCACGAATTTGCTGCAGGATTTCCGTCAGCCATGCTCCGGACGTGACCGACGACCATTGCATCGTTTCGTCATCAACAGATTCAGACGCCTGCAACTGCGTTCCAGCCAGCAGTCGCATGCCTTCCAGAAACGAAATGCCGTCGGCGTGTTCGTCTTGCAGCTCCTTCCATTGTGCGAGAGCTTCGTTGAGTTCTGCTGATCGACTTCCACCCACTTGCCGCGAAGCAACGTGAGGCCATCGGTCGCGGCGAGGAGCTGCTGTCGTTCAGCATCCGTGAGCGGCGTGCCATCGACGGCCAGGTTGGCGGAAAAGTCCAGCAGGCTATCCATGCCGACGGCGCTGGTTCGCTGGTCACCGATTCGAACTTGTACCTGTGGACGAGTCGCCTTCCGCGCCTTCCACCAGTCGGGGACGCGAACGCTCAGGCCTGCTTCTTCCATGATGCCGACGTCGTTCAGAAATCGATACGCCTGTGACACCGTCCATGCCTGGGGCTGAAAGACTTCGCGCGAGGTCAACATGCGGCCTGCAATCTCACTGCGACTGGCCGCTGCGCGCACCGGCGCCAGCAACTCGGCAAGTTTCGACTGATCCCGCTCCGCAGCATACTGTCGCAATGCTTCTCCCAACGGCAGATGCTGTAATTGCGATTTCGCCGACATGCGATGCGCGTAGGTGGCGAGAAACGCAAACGGCCGATCGGGATCTCGTTTATTCTCGGCCAGATGAAATGTGACTCGCCCCAGCAAGTGCGCATCGGGATTCAGCTGCAGCAGCAATCCGCGACATCCTCCATCCGTGTCGTGAGCTCGTTGCAGGAATTCCGCGAGCAATTCATTCCACAACGATTTGAGCAATTCATTCGTCAGAAATTCCAGCCCGCGCATCGGTGGTGCGTCGGCGACAAGAACAGCCAGCGTGAGCTCATCCGGAGCCGCAATGATTCCCACATCACTTTTTCCGCCTGCAGTCGTTTTTCCGGACTTCGCCAATTTTTCCAGCGTCGCGAACCGTTCATCGTCCAGTTGCGACATGGCCTTCAAAAACCGTTGAGCCCAATTTCGCCAAAACACAAACTCCAGCGGCAGCGTTGTCTTGTTGCCTATCGACGCCAGGCACATGAAGCCGCTTGACGATGATGTCCGGAACATCCGAAGCAGTTCCGCGCCAGTCGCTTCGTCAATTTCAACGCCAGGTAATTTTTCGTCCTGCGCATGTTCAGTTTCACAGATCAGGCGGCCTGAGGGCGTGATCGATAGGTTGAGTTGCATGGATTTTGGACAGGTTGCAGATGTGGTTGGGGCTAGAACCGGCAGATCCCGGTTCTGTTGGAGTGAATGTGAGAAACGAGTCTAACAAATGAATCGCCCCGCTGCAGGTATCCGACTTGGGACAAGTCGGACTACGTAGGCCGACCTGTCTCAGGTCTGCATCCTTAAAGTATCGTCGATGGGAAACGGTCGTGTGGCCTATCGACTGGGGGAACCAAATCCCCGCCGTTTATACCTCGTAGTTGGCCGAAAAAAGTCTACGAAACATAGTGCCGTGCTGAAGGACTCCGACCTGGGACAAGTCGGTCTACAGTTCGAACATTCGCTTTGGAATCCACTGGTTTCGCCGTATAATAGGGGCCTCACCTTTCCAGTAATGTACCTTGCATTGGTGGAAAAATCCTGCCATGAAGGAGTCCTTTCGATGCGCTGCGGTCTGTTTGCAGTACGCTTTCTTGTTGTCATCGCGTTGATTCAGCCAGCGATCGCGGACGAGCAGAAAGCTGTCCCGTCAGATCATCCGGAACGCGCGAAGAAAGGACTGGCGCTGTTCAAGTCTGCGGTGCGAACGACTTTGACAAAGCATTGCCTTGATTGTCATGGAGGCAAATCGGTCAAAGGTGACTTCGATCTGTCGTCGCGCGAACTCCTCGTGAGCAGCGGGTTCGTGACGGACTCGGCGGATGACAGTCATCTGGTGGCATTGATTGAGCACACGGCTGATCCCCACATGCCGTTCAAAGCGCCGAAACTGGCTGACAGCACGATCGCGGAGATTCGCACATGGATCGATCTCGGAGCGCCGTATGATTCGCCGCTTGCCGAAAAATCGGCGACGCCGGCTCTGGAGATGATCGTCAAAGACAGCGATCGACAGTTCTGGTCGTTTCGACCGCTTGCAGTCGGATCGCCGCCGAACGTCGACGACGCCGCATGGTGCCGAACTCCAATCGATCACTTCGTCCGAGCAAAACAGGAAGCCGCAAAGCTCACGCCGAACGCGATAGCCGATCGTCGAGTCCTGATTCGCCGCGCCTACTTTGGCCTGATCGGACTGCCGCCATCGCCGGAACAAGTCGATGCCTTTGAGAATGATTCTGATCCCAAAGCATGGTCGAAGCTGATCGATGGTCTGCTCGAATCGCCTCGATATGGCGAACGCTGGGCCAGGCATTGGATGGATGTGGCTCGGTTCGCCGAATCGCACGGTTATGAACAGGACTACGATCGTCCGAATGCCTATCACTATCGCGACTTCCTGATCAAGGCCCTGAACGCCGATTTGCCATACAACAAGTTTGTGCAGTGGCAACTGGCCGGTGACGAGCTGGCTCCGAACGATCCGCTGGCCATGATGGCGACCGGGTTTCTCGGTGCCGGTGCGTTTCCGACGCAGCTGACCGAAGCCGAATTCGAATCGGCTCGTTACAACGAACTGGACGACATGGTCATGACGACCGGCGTTTCGTTCCTTGGTTTGTCGATCGGCTGTGCGAGATGTCATGATCACAAGTTCGATCCGATTCCGTCGCGCGACTATTATCGCATGGCCGCAGCGTTTGGCTCGGCCATTCGTTCGGAGACTCAGATTGATTTGTCGCCCGAACAGAATCGAAAACGTCAAAGCGACTTCGATGCTCAGCTTGCCGCGAAGAAGCAAGCGGTGGACAAATACGGGACGACTCAACTGCCGACGAAGTTTCGCGAGTGGCTCGGAAAAGAGCCTGCAGCCTTGCCAGCCGGTTCGTGGGAAACACTGCATATCGTTTCTATGGAATCATCATCCGGAACGAAGCTGGAACAGCAGGCGGATTCGTCGATCCTGGCAACCGGAACACCACCCGCAAAAGAGGTGATCACCGTTGTGGCCGAATCGTTTCGGCCTGGTGTACGAGCGTTGCGTGTCGAAGCGTTGACTCATGATTCGCTGCCGCAAAAAGGACCAGGGCGTGCTGGCAATGGAAATTTTGTGCTGAGCGACATCAAGGTCGCAGTGTGCGATTCCGTAGGACGGGCTTCCAGCCCGTCCAGACAAGATTCGAATGAAGGTCAGGACGGGCTGGAAGCCCATCCTATGGTTGCCGCGAAAATCACAAACGCTCGCGCGACGCATCAGCAGAATACGGATTCACTTTCTGTGGCCGCATCTTTCGATGCAGATCCGACCTCCGGCTGGGCTGTCGATGCGGGAGGTATCGGGAAAGATCAGGCCGCAGTCTTTGATCTCGAATCACCGGTTCAAATCTCCGGGGCGGCTCGATGGACAATCACTTTGTCGATGAATCATTCAAATC
>JBDNFT010000726.1:0-2661 GCA_041689695.1 Planctomycetaceae bacterium
ACCACGATTTAAAGCATGGTAAAGATGTCCTGCAACATCGGCACGTGGTGGTCGGGGCATCTTGGTCGCCTTTTAAAGTTCTGATGATATCATGACCAAATTACCCAGTTAACCTTTTTGGCTCCTGACCCTTTTTCTCTCCTCGAATCGCCCTTGGAGTCTGAAATCTTTCCATCTTGGCTAAAAATTAACAATAATATTGCAATTAACTGAGCGACAACATTGAGTTCATGAAACTGGTTCGCGATATTGTATACATGGGCGTCGAGTAGGATTCCTAAAGAATGTGATCCTTCGCGTATTTTCTTAATGGCGGGCCTTGTGGTTGTTGTTCTCAAACTTGCTTTATTGAGAGGATGTGGCGTATGTTTACCGAACGGATACAGTCCAGAAGGCAACTCAGGGGTTTTACGTTGATTGAGTTGCTTGTCGTAATCGCGATTATCGCGATTTTGATTGCGTTGCTGCTACCTGCCGTGCAGCAGGCCAGAGAAGCAGCTCGCCGAACTCAGTGCAAAAACAACCTCAAGCAGTTTGGCTTGGCACTGCACAATTACATGGACACCGCGAGTCGTCTGCCTCCGGCAGGTATCCATAACTTTGAGATCACAAATAATAATGGGCTGTCCCCGACCGCGGACAGCACTAGCTGGGGGCCTTCATGGATCACTCTGTCCCTGCCTTACATTGAACAGGCAAACCTGTACGCACAGTACAACTTTTCCAGCATCCGTGCTCGCGATAACCCAACAGTCGTCAGCGTCATTCTGTCAGCCGTCCAATGTCCCAGTGACAGTGCCAGCGAGAAGGCCAAGTATGCCAACACGGCGAACTTTGCTCGGGGAAATTACGCTGTCAACTGCGGTGCTGGGAACGCGTTTTCCGGTACCGACTTCAATTTGTCGAAAGAACGTGGTCCATTTGCGATGTCGAACTACTACGGCACTAGAATTGCCGGTCTCACGGACGGAACCTCAAATACCATTCTGGTCGCAGAGATTGTCGCCGGCGATCGGACTGGCGATGTTCGCGGTGCGTGGGCTTATCCGACGGGAGTTGTGATTTCAAATTCAGATCCCTCGTACACCGCGCCAAGAATTCGGCTGCGTCCAAACGGGAATGCTCTGGACAATAATTTCCGGGATCGTCCAGGTCGATGTCAGGCCGCGAATGATGACAGAATCCTGCGATGTGCTGCAGGCGGAGGCCGAGCGGTTCAGACAGCTCGAAGCAAGCACACTGGTGGAGTTCAAGTGTGTCTGGCAGACGGATCCGGTCGGTTTATCAGTGAGAACATAGACGTTTCAATCTGGTTGAATCTGCTTTCAATGGCAGACGGAAACCCCATTGGTGAATTCTGAAACTCAGCAGTGACCTAAACAAAAACCATCCATATCATGTCGATGTGGATGGTTTTTTTATTTTGAATTCTCGGATGAAGAAAGCTCAAAGTATGTTTTCAATGCTTAGCAAAGTAACTCTGCTGACAATATTGGCCAGTACAAGTATTGGATGCGGTTCAGGGGAAAGTACTGTTCCCTTCACTGATGATTCAAAAGATGCAGATGCATACGCATTAAGCGTTAAGCAGGCTGTTGCAGATCAGGTGGCGAGTGCCGCGACGTCATCGGAACCTGCTGATCAGGTGTCCGTACTCGTAAGTCTCCTTGAAGATAAAGGCAATCGTCCGGCGGGACCCCACGAAGCAATCTACGGTGAGATTCTGACAGCCGCTCAGATGTTGACCGTGGAATGCCAGGCAGCACCGAATGGAAGACCCGCCGGGCTCGATAAAAGTCTCGAAGATTTGGCAGCTATCAGCAACAAACTTCCAGGAACTGTCAAAGAAGCGGAACAGAGAGAGGATTGATTTTTTTGGCTCACCATCACATTGACCGATCCGGGCAATGGGCGGATTCGGGGTTTGTGCAAAACCTGGATTCTGGAAGTGTCAGGCATTTTTTCCCCGAGCAAAACGAACGTTTTTGATTTCCTTGAGAAGTCACTGACCAGTGCGCGGCATCTAGTCCGGCAACTCGATATTCTGTGGCGGTTCCGCCACTGGGCGACATTGTCACCATTCCTTTTTGATGCAACACCTGTGCAGATAGCCGAGATTTTTGAATCGATTCAAGGAGAAGGTCCGTGGGCCGGGGCGCAGTCCCTGTTCATTCGTACCTCCGGTTGTAACCTGCGATGTTGGTTCTGTGACACGCCGTATACTTCGTGGAAGCCTGAAGGTTCGGCATGGTCGCTTGACGAGCTTCGTTGTCGTGTTGCTGACAGTTCCGCTCCGGATGTCGTGCTGACCGGTGGTGAACCTATGCTTTTGAGCGAGGAAAAAGAAAAAGGGTCAGGAGCCTAATTGGCGGCATGGGTAAACTTGCGTGGTCGGCCTCGTTTTCGTAGTGTGGATTCAAGGTTGTATTGACGTGCGGTTGTTTCGACCCAACCGGCATCACCAAAAGGCTGGCCCCTGGCGATGCTTCGCTTTAACTGCTCTGCCTCCTTTTCGCTTACCACCCGATTCACCCTTTCGAGCCGAATAAGAAGACGCGGTACCGGCCATTTGGCGAGCTTGATCCCACAGTGTCCACCCAACCAGTTGAATAGCCCTCCGAACCTCCAGTCCTCCGCTTTTTCCACTAACCCTCCGGCCAA
>JBDNFT010000727.1:0-5974 GCA_041689695.1 Planctomycetaceae bacterium
TGGATCTCATCGGCAGTAACCGCACATGCCTGCTGCAGGTGATGATTTTTCTGACTGACCTGCAGTCCGCAGCAATACTGAATGAACAATGGGATCGTTGGGTTCCGACTGGTTATCTTCCAATTCGAGCCTGTGTGGAAGCAAAACTGGCACCGGGATATCTGGTCGAAATGGTAATCTCAGCAGCCGTAGAGCCGACCGCTGCCTAAGCCGACCACGTGGCCTTGTCGGCGATAACGTTTTGCGGCTCACTTGTGTAGTGTTGGTGGCGCGGTTAGTTTACCTGGATCGTATCCCGTCAAAAGCAAAGTAAGGAAATTCATCATGGCAAAGATTGCAAAGAAACCTACCGCGTCCAAACCTACCGCATCTAAACCTACACAGCGTGCGGGAAAGAAGGCAACTGTCAGGTCTGCAACACATTCCGAATTCAGTCAGCCGAAGAAGCGACGGCCGTTTACCGTTTTTCTGATCATGGATGACGGCTCTGTGCGGAGTTCGCTGGCCGATTTCCTTCGAAAGCAAAAGGTTGACGTGCAGGACTACATGACGGCGATGGAGTTCTATCGAGACTACCGCAAGCCCGTGCCGGGTGTTCTGGTGTCGGAGATGAATCTTCGCGGTATGAGCGGTATGGAGTTGTTTCAAAAGCTCACGGCCCAGAAAAGTGATCTTGTGATCGCATTTTTGACTGGTTATGCAGGTGCCCCTGTGGCTATTCAGGGAATGAAAGCCGGTGCGATTGATTTTGTGACCGCGCCTGTCACCGAAGAGAAATTGATGGCCATGGTGGCTCGATCGTACGCATCGTACTACGACGTCGATTGGGACTTCGTCGGCGAGGATCTTGAAGATATCAAGCAGAGCATGAGTCGTATCACGGCACGAGAAAAGGAGATCCTCGATCTGGTTGCTGATGGTCTCTCCAGCCGCGAAATTGCAGCCAGGTTCGACATCAGCGCGAAGACTGTCGAAGCTCATCGAGCTCGGATTAACGATAAAATGCGTGCCGATGATCTACCACAGTTGATTCGCATGGTGATGGCGTATAACGAGGAACAGAACTCATGACCGGGTTTGATCGTACTCGCCGTACAACGACATGTCAGCCCGATTCCGCGTTGATAGAAAGACAGTGTTCTACAGTCACACGAATACATGAATACGATCAACGAGCACACGATTGAGATTCGAGTCCGCTACAGTGAAACTGATGCGATGGGGTTGCTGCATCATTCGAACTATCTGACGTATTTTGAAATCGGACGCACAGAGCTGTTCCGAGCTCAAGGCGGAAGCTATCGTCGAATGGAAGAACTGGGATTGTATTTTGTCGTGGCCAAAATCGACGTCCGGTTTCGTCGTCCGGCACGGTACGACGACCTGCTGACACTCAAAACTGAGATTTCTCGTGTCACTCCTGCGAAGCTAGAACATCACTACTGTCTGATTCGTGAAACTGAGGTTTTGGCGGAAGGAAACTCCGTGATCGCGTGTGTCAACGGTGCTGGCGAGGTTCAACGAATTCCCGAAGATCTAGTGAAAATGACAACTTTGGCAGATCAGGGGTGAAAAATTGGGCAGGTTGTTTGACAAATTCTGGTCAGGCAAGATAGGTTGTTGTCGTGTTAAGAGAGGCTGCCGCAACCTGGACGTGTGTCTGAGGGTGAATTGCGGGGCGCTGCACACACAAAAGTGTGGAGCATTTGGGTAATTTGAGAGGGATGTGATAATGCGACATTTGAGTATTTTGTTCGCGTTGGCAGCGATGATGCTGACCAACACTGCCGAAGCTGGCCGTAACCATTGCTGCAAGCCAGCGCGCCAGCACCACACACACTGCCGTCCAGTGCGCGTGGAGCATGTTTCCTGCAACACATGCAGTACACCAGTTCAGTCATGCAAGACATGCTGCGCAACAGTTTCAAACTGTGGCTCATGTGTCAGCAGCAGTGACTGCGGCCCAGGCGGTTGTGGCGTAATTGCTCCAGCACCAGCAGCCTCACCAGCACCAGCAGCAGCTCCAGCAGTAGAAAATGCACCAGCACCTCCTGCAGAAACTGCTCCAGCTGCTCCAGCACCAGCTCCTGCTGCATAGTTGCAGTTATTTGGACGATGGTATACTGCTTTGGAATCGTCCTTTCGATGGACTCCTTTGCAGCACCTGAACTCACGACAGCGGCAGCAATGCCGCTGTCTTCGTTTTGTGAGTTCGGTTCAAGTGAAAATGGCAACGTGTTCAACTCTGACACATGGCACAGTACAATCCATGAGTTCATTTTCATTTCACCTTGACGCCACCGACCCCGGAACCTCCGCGCGAGCCGGGCGATGGCAAACGCCTCATGGTGTTGTGAATACGCCTGTATTTATGCCTGTCGGCACATTAGGAACAGTCAAAGGTCTGCTGCCCGCTCAGCTCCGTGAAGCCGGCACGCAGATGGTTTTGTCGAATACTTATCATCTGGCGTTGCGGCCGGGTTCCGAAATCGTCGCCGAAATGGGTGGGCTGCATCGTTTTATGGATTGGGACGGCCCGATCCTGACCGACAGTGGCGGCTTCCAGGTCTTCAGCCTTGCGAAAATGCGGAAGATCGATGACGACAAGGTCGTGTTTCGATCTCACATTGATGGCAATCTTCTGGAACTCAGCCCGGAACGCGCAGTGCTGATTCAGGAACAGCTTGGCGCTGACTGCATTATGTGTCTCGACGAATGCCCTCCATCGGGCGAATCGATCGAAAAAATTCGCAAAGCTGTGGATCGCACAACAGCCTGGGCCAAGCGATGCCGCGACGCTCAGAAGCGAACCGACCAAGCTCTGTTTGGAATTATTCAGGGCGGCGTTCATCCTGCGATGCGACAACAGTCTGCGGAAGGTCTTTTGCCGATTGATTTTCCGGGCTATGCCGTTGGTGGCTTGAGCGTCGGGGAACCGCCACCGGTGATGTATCAGATTCTCGACAGCACCGTGCCGATGCTGCCGGAAAATAAGCCGCGATATCTGATGGGCGTTGGACGTCCGGAAGACATCATTGAAGCCGTGTGTCGCGGGATTGATATGTTTGACTGCGTCATGCCGACTCGCAATGGTCGTAATGCCATGGCTTTCACAAGTCAGGGGCCAGTTCGGATTCGCAATCAGGTACATGCGCGCGACGAACGATCACTTGATCTGGAATGCGACTGCACGACCTGCACCAGGTTTTCCCGAGCGTACCTGCGTCACTTGTTTATCGCCAAAGAGATGTTGGGACCGATCCTGCTATCGCTGCACAACATCGCTTTTTACCAGCGGCTGGTGCGTCAGTTGCGGGAAGCGATTATGCTGGGTCGATCGGCCGAATTTCGAGCCGAACAACTGGCCCGCTGGAATAGCAAACCGTCTAACGCTGAATCGCTGGCCTAGGCGAATCCTGACGTTGGACGGGACTCCAGTCCCGTCTTTAGTAATTGTCCCGAAACAAGATGCGGGTTTGCAAAATGTAGGATGGACTTCCAGTCCGTCATTTTTCGGACGGACTGGAAGTCCATCCTACATGAATCATTCGAACTGCCGCCTCGAATTGGTCTCGACGCAAGTCGCCCCGATGGTGTACACATCGGACTATGAGTCGCCTCTTGATAATTTCAACCGCAGTCTGTTGCGTCGTGATGACGTTTGGCTGCCGATCCGTCAAGACTCCGCCGCCGATTGTCGCGTTGCCCGTGTCTTCTGCACCTGTGATTCCGCTGCAACTGGCATCGTATTCAGGATCGACACAGATCGAAGTTGATTTTGATGATCAGCGGCCAGATTTTGAACGGCTTTATTATCCGGGAACCTGCGAGCCTCGACGTTGGCACGATGCAATGTCAGTCATGCCGATGGAGTCCTTTACTCCGTCGATTGAAGATGAACTTCGGCAGCGAGTCGCCAATTCCGCGAAGGCGCACGATCCGATCGTCGCACGGGCGACCGTGATGCTGACGTCGTTTCAATTTGCTTTGGACGATCGTGAAGATATCCAAAGTCAATACTATGCGGAGTACGTGAATTGGGAGGCAAAGAAGGAAGACGAAGATGATAGGCGAGAGGCACGGCGTGCAGCTGCGTCTCAGGAGCGGATGAGTGACAAACATCGCGACAGGAATTTTGCTAACGGCGAGAAGGAAGATTCGTTTGGATCAAAATTGATGGGCGAGGTCGTCGTCGGCGGTTTCACGGCACTGTTCGTTGATAAACTACGCAGCGAGATGCGCAAAGAGGCCGCCAGGAAACGCACAACGGCCGAACCTCAAACTCTGCCGAGTGCCATCACTGACAGTAAACGAACGGGACTAAATTGTCAGATCACCGCGACAATCATTTTCACCAACCGAGACGGCTCGGAAGAACAGCAATCCGTTCGCGTCAACAACTATGCTCGCTTGACGGATGTTAGTTCGGTCAAACAACAGACTGCTTCACTGATTGAAGCGGCATTGGAAGAGTTTTCCGCTTCGCTTTGACTTCAGCAGGCTGCTGGCGAGATCTGCGCTACGTAGGACGGGACTCCAGTCCCGTCCTGACCAGACTGAAATTGATTGCCCATAAAGCTTGGCACAGTGCGGCCCATCGTCGATTGCACATTCGGCCTGCGGCATATTTTGATTCGACGCATCAAATCCAGGTCAGGACGGGACTGGAGTCCCGTCCTGCATTTGGTGTCCTACTTTCGCGTCAGGAACCGTCCAGTTTGAACAATCCGGCCGAAACGAGTAAAATTCCGCCTGCTTTGAAAGTATTTCTGCTCGATCCCGCGACTTCTCGTAGCAGCCGCGATATGGATCGGCAGCGTTTGCACATAAGAAATGGACTCATGATTCAGGTTCAACTCCCGGACGGAACTGTTCTCGAACACCAGGATTCTGCCTCAGCTCTCGACGTCGCCGCTGGTATCGGTGAACGTCTCGCAAAAGCCACCATCGCCGCCAGCATCAACGGCACCGTTGTTGATTCCATGCGGCCGCTGGCTGACCTCACCGACGCGCGGCCGGTGCCTTTGAAACTTATCACTGAACGTGATCCGGAAGCACTCGCCGTCATGCGTCACAGTTGCGCGCACGTCATGGCGCGGGCGATTATGAGACTGTATCCCGGCGTCGGACTGGCGTTCGGGCCGACCACGGGGCACGGGTTCTACTACGACTTTGATCTGGCAACTCCCATCAGCGAAGATGATTTTCCTCGCATTGAAGCGGAGATGCAAAAAATCATTGATGCCGCCGAGCCGTTTGAACGCTTCGAAGCCAAACGTGACGAAGCCATCACACTTTGCAGCGATCTGAAACAGACTCTGAAGACCGAACACATTCGCACGGGTCTCGCCGATCATGCGTCGCTGAGCTTTTATCGCCAGGGCGAATTCGTGGACCTCTGTCGCGGTCCGCATATTCCGCACGCGGGCAAGATCAAAGCGTTCAAGCTGACAACTGTGGCGGGGTCGTATTGGAAAGGTGATGCGGCTGGAAAACAACTGCAGCGTGTCTACGGCATCGCGTTCTTCGATAAGAAGGATATGAAGGCGCACCTTGAACAACTTGAAGAAGCGAAGAAACGGGATCATCGAGTTCTGGGCAAACGGCTGGGGATGTTTACGATCTCCAATGATGTTGGGCAGGGCTTGTGTCTATGGCTTCCAAAAGGAGCGACGATTCGAGCGACTCTGGAAGAATTCATCAAAGCCGAATTGATGCGGCGTGGCTATCAACCGGTGTACTCGCCGCACATCGGGCGAGTTGAGTTATACGAAACCAGCGGGCATTTTCCGTATTATCGGGATTCGCAGTTTGCACCAATCTTCGGTCATTCGGCGGGGCAGCTTGTAGACTACTGGATTCGATGTCTCGACCCACGCGAAGCTGAACCCGCGCCGCCATCCAAGGAAGACGAACGCAAGTTACTGGACGCCGCGAAGGTGCTTGGATTCGACGACAAAGACTTCCCGATCAA
>JBDNFT010000728.1:0-2121 GCA_041689695.1 Planctomycetaceae bacterium
CGAAACTCACCGTCCGTATTGATCGGCTGTCGACAACCACCAAAAAGTAGCTCACTGAATTCGTTCATGACGTAACCGTCGATCACCAGGCGAACTCGCGCATCCTTGCCTGCTGCAAGAATTTGGATTTCGGGATGCGTGAGTACAAATTCCGGCGAATGCAGTTGTCCGCGAAATTTTGGGGACAGTGCTGCCGACGTGACGCTGCCAGTACCGTTCGGTTCAGAACCGGGGTTAAACCATTCCATTTCACGAAGCAACGCCTGGCTCCAGTGCTTTTCAGCCACCAGAGCATCGTGTCTGGGACCTCTGTCGCCACCAGACATCCCGCCGCCGTCGCCAGCCCATGCACCGCCTCCGCCAAAGCCCATCGCCGACCCGCCAACGATATCTCCCCCGCCGCTAAATCCACCTGCAGTCTCTCGGCTGGTGCGGGGAATAGTGCCGTGAAACGCTGCACCAAATGCCCGCCAACCATCCGGTAGCCCTTTATGCATATCAGCGAATAAAGAAGTGACAGGACTCCCGTTGTCGCGCGATGCAGTGGGCGATTTGACGGACAAAGTTTTGGCGAGCGTCGTTTCTTTTTCACGAGTGACGAGCCACTCTTTGATAACGTCAGCATCTGTCTTCTCTGCTGGCTTTTGCATCAGAGTCGCAAACAGCGACAACGGATTCGAGAGATTCTTTGACTTCGGCTCCAGCAAGTGTTGTCGAATCCTGGCGACGTTTTCCTCGCTGACGATTTCGTCATCACTTCCCGCCGATTCACCCATCGCCTTCCGTAAGAGATCTTCTCGGATATCGACTCGCAATCGCTGAACACCGTCATTGAGTGCTTTGACGGCTACAGCTCGATCACGATCCAGTTGTTTGATGAGTTTTGTTGTTTCATCGTGCGAATCCAACCACTCGACTCGGCGACCTGAGCTCTGCAGAAACCCGGACAAAGCGTAGTAGTCATCCGCCGTGATCGCATCAAACTTGTGATCGTGACATCGAGCACAAGCGATAGTGAGGCCGAGGAAGGTTTTGCCGAAGACGTCGATCTGGTTGTCGATGCGACTTGCTTCTTCGCCCTTGACGTCAACGGGAGCGTGTTTGTCTTCGCAGAGATACCAGAATCCCGTGGCGATGATCGATTCGTTGAAACCCAGTTCCGTATTGCGGCGAGGTTCCTGAATCAGATCGCCGGCGATGTGCTCGCGGACGAAGTCGTTGTACGGCACGTCGGCGTTGATCGCACGGATCACATAATCGCGGTATCGCCACGCATGCGGCAACGGGAAATCAAATTCGTGGCCGAGCGTTTCGGCGTAGCGAACCAGATCCAGCCAGTGACGTCCCCAGCGTTCGCCATACTGCGGGGATGCCAGAAGTTTGTCGATCACCTTTTCCATGGCGACCGGAGTCTCAGTGGGGTCATTGAAGAATTCATTCTGCTGTTCGATTGTGGGAGGCAATCCGATCAGATCAAAATACATTCGTCGCAGGATGGCTCGACGATCCGCATCCGGTGCGGGCGTGATTTCGGCGGCTTCCATTTTGGCAAGCAGGAAGCGGTCGATGTCAGTGGCTGGCCATTCACTTTGCTTCACTTCCGGAACCGTTGGCCGTTCGATCTTCTTCCATGCCCAGTGAGCGGCGATGCGTTCCTGTAACGGAAACGCGGCTTTGGGTTTGGCGGCTGGTTCTGGTGCGTCGCCTTCCGGCCAGACAGCTCCGTCGGTGATCCATTGACTCAGGATTTCAATTTCTTCATCCGGCATCCTGCTGCGAGGCGGCATTTCGAAGCCTTCGTACCGCACGGCCTGAATCAGTAAACTTTCGTCTGGTTTATCGGGCACGATCGCAGCCCCGGATTCGCCACCAGCGAGCGCGGCGGCTCGCGAGCTAAGATTCAGGTCGCCCTTCTTATCACTGTCCGGTCCGTGGCATTCGAAGCACCGCGATTCCAGCAGAGGCAGGACTTTCTCGCGGAAGAATGTTTCCTTGGCCTCGGCGTCTTTCTTCTTTGCTGGCTCATCGACAGTAGCGGCGAATATAAATGCTGTCCCGGTAATACAAATGCAGGCCGCGCCAACGCAGCCTGTGTATATGAAGCACAGTTTCAGTCGTCGA
>JBDNFT010000729.1:0-2697 GCA_041689695.1 Planctomycetaceae bacterium
CGTTGGATTTCTGGCAGCAGGCGTCGCTCACGAAATCAATAATCCGCTGAGCGCCATTTCGGTTGCCGCAGAATCGCTCGAAATGCGACTGTATCATCTCGACAATCTTAATTCGGAGGATGCGCGAGAGGCCATGGAACGTGTCGCGATGATACGGCGTGAGTCGCGACGCTGCGGCGACATTACTCATCGACTGCTCGATTTTTCGCACGGGGACAAAGCGGGTGTACTTCCCACCGATATTGCCGAACTGATCCGAGAAGTCCTGATCATGGTTCATCATCTGGGACGCTATGCGGATCGCATCGTCAACTTTGAATGCGATCGCCATATCATGGCCGACGTTAACGCGGCTCAGGTGAAACAAGTGATTCTGAATCTGATCGCGAACGGACTTCAGGCAACAACCTCCGGTGGCCGAGTCAACGTGCGGCTTCTGGAACTTGTCGATACCATTGTGATTGAAATTCAGGACGACGGCTGCGGAATGAACGAAGAAACGCTGCAGCACATCTTTGACCCATTCTACACAACAAAGGAAGCAGGGCAGGGCACCGGCCTGGGACTGAGTATCACGCACCGCATTATTGAAAACCATTCCGGCACAATTACGCCGCTCAGCAACGGTGCTGGCTGCGGCAGTACTTTTCGAATTCGACTTCCCAAACGCCAGCTTCAGTCCAATGCCGCCTGATACGACGAATAAACCGTTGAAATCGACCACCGGTTCGCAGGGGCATTTCTTCTGTTAACGATTGTGGCGATCTTGCGGAAAACAATCGCCGAACAGGGTGATCGAGGGGCAAACAGACTGGAATGCCTCAGCAATTTTGAATTATACTTCGGCAGATTAACTGCGCACATTGCTTCTGGTGGAGTCGTCACAATGGCCGGACAGGCCCGTAACATCGTATTCGGATCGCTGGGTGTCTCCGCACTGATGGCGATTGCAGCCATTCTGGACATCGTTTTAGGCATGCCATTTGGCGGCCAAATGACATGGGACATCATGCTGATCCTGGCTGCTGGCCTGGTGATCTACATGGGAATCGATTGTCTGAAAGAAATACGCTGATTGACAGCGCAAAATCCAACGAAGGCTACTCGTCCGTCTATCCGCGTCGAGTTTCCTCGTAGCGAAAGTCGTCAAGACTTTCGGATTCCACATGAAACGCCGACAGTCTTGATGACTTTCGCTACGATCTTGATTCGTCTAATCAATGCGGACGCACCGCTACCGAAAAGAATTTTCCTGAAGACAAGGATGTCTGCCAGTGGCTACAGCTCTGCACACGCAGCTCAAATCGCACTACGTCGCCGCTGAAGACCGACACGAAGTTTCGGTCGATAAATACCGCATCGACGCCATCGACAATCGCGGACGTTTGATTGAAATTCAATGTGCATCACTGGCGGCAATTCGAGACAAGATCCGCTGTCTCGTGGAATCTCATCAGGTGATCGTCGTGAAACCGCTGGCGGCCCGCAAACGCATCACGACACTGAACTGTCAAGGCGGCGAAATTGTGAGTTCACGTTACAGCCCCGCGCGTCAGACACTTCCGCAACTGTTTAAGGAACTGGTCCACTTCGGCATATTTCCTCATCCTCGACTGCGGCTGGACGTCGTCATGACGGAACAGGAAGAGATTCGAATTCCTCCGACCACCCGCAGTTCGTGGAGGAAAAAGTATTCTGTGGCAGAACGCACGCTGGTCGAAGTACAGACAAAAATCCAACTGAAGACCGCCGTAGATCTCTGGAAGGCATTAGACATTCAACTCGCTGGCGAATTCACAACCGCCGATTTGGTCGCGGCATCCGGCATGCCCCGCTGGCTGGCTCAGAAGGCAGCCTTCTGTTTTCGCCGCATGGATTTCTTCAGTGTCTGCGGCAAGCAAGGAAACGCTGTGACATACAAACTAACAGCTCGCACACGCCGTTCGCGAGCTGCGTGATTCGCGAACATCGGCCGAAATCGGAGGACTCCGATCCTGCCGCTCACCAGATTCATCGTGGCCGCAATCGACCTCGAAACATCCCCACGAATATAAGCTGTCGTCGAGAATCGCAGTACGACAAGTACAATAGATCAGCTTCGACGAAGTAGATCGCATCCTGATCAAAATTCTGCCCAAGATCGCATGCCTCTGCGAAGGACATGTCAACGCCCCACCCCGGTTCGGCATGATTCGTTGAGGGTGAATATCCAGTCAATCTTTGATGCCAGAGTCCGCGCATCGCGATCTCATGTTCGAGTGCTCTGTCTGCCGCTTCATTTTCAGGGAGTGGTCGGCTCGTTCCCGTCGTGGCCCATGCCGTGACAATTGCAAAGCGGTCTGGCCAGTTGCTCGCAAAGTCGTATGGATCAAATAGAGTTTCGATATACGCCGGATGCATAGTGACTGTTTCTTCAACTCCGCTTGCGTTTTGGCCGCTGCTTCTCGACTGTCGTACCCCACGCTTCCATTGACAGCAGAACTTGTTCTAGTGTCTTGCCCAGTGGCGTCAGGGAATACTCAACCTTTGGCGGAATTTCACCGAAGTCCTTGCGATCCACGACGCCATCTTCTTCGAGTTCTCGTAGTTGCTTCGACAGCGTTCGAGCAGAAATGCTGCCAAGTGAACGAGTCAGTTTGCCGAAACGCTTGGTGTCTTCAAGCAGAAAGTGAATGATCAGCACTTTCTATCGTCCGC
>JBDNFT010000730.1:0-7994 GCA_041689695.1 Planctomycetaceae bacterium
ACTGGAAATCCTTGTGAACAATGCCGGCATTATTCGTGATGGGTTGTTGGCGACGATGGATGCACAGCAGTGGCAGGATGTGATTGATACAAACCTGACGAGCGTGTTCAATTTTTGTCAGGCGGCGACAAGGCAGATGATGTCTCAACGCTATGGCCGAATTATCAACATGTCCAGCGTTGCTGCTGATGTTTCGAATCCAGGCCAGGCGAACTACGCCGCAAGCAAAGGCGGCGTCGAAGGATTCACACGGTGTGTCGCCACCGAATTGGCTCGACGCGGTGTCACTGCCAACGCTGTCGCGCCAGGTTTTATCGAAACGGACATGACGGTTGCGGTTGTGAATGCCGCAGGCGATGAAATCAAAAAGAAGATTCCCGTACGTCGGCTTGGGCGACCGGATGACATTTCAAATGCTGTCCTTTTCTTCGCTGCAGACGAATCCTCCTATGTCACAGGGCAAATCCTCAAAGTTGACGGCGGATTGACGCTTGGAGGCTTTTAGACGGCATCGTGTATATCGCAGGTTGCTCATACGAATCGAAAATTGATTCTCGGGAGGGCGAGGCTCCTGCCGAGCTGATGATCTGCCGAAACACAAGGCTCGGCAGGAGCCTCGCCCTCCCATCTTCTCAATCACACGTGACTGCCCCGTTCCACTTGAAGACGAAGTTTTGGAAATTGCCACGTGCTGCCCGCTTCTTTCTCACAACTGGAAAAGATGCTGGTTCATCGATTGTGGTGGCGGACTATTTCAATTGAGCAGTCTTGGTAAATCGTGGTTCTTTTGCTTTGTGTCACGATTTCAACCGCATGACGTCTGGAACAGTTTGATTGATCTGGTAACAATTGCGATTGCTGTAACGCTGCAACGGAAGCTGGGATAGAGTTCGTTGTTTAAGTTTCAGTCGATTTGCTGAAGCAGTGCTCGATAACTGGGTTCGGGGATTGCCGTAATTTGTGCTTTGGAGTCGGTCGCCAGACCAAAGCACACAACTGGGTTTTCTGGCGATCGAAGTCTCTGCCTTATTATAATTGGCGGCGACCGGGAGAAATTGTTCATGCCATCTGCTGATGAAATTCTTCAAAAAGTACGTGAGACATTAGTTGACGCTTTGGGAGTCGATGACGACGAAGTCACGCCGACTGCAACGCTCATTGGTGATCTTGGTGCTGAATCCATTGACTTCCTGGACATCGTGTTTCGTCTTGAAAAGAACTTTGACATCAAGATTCCTCGGGGCGAACTCTTCCCGGAAAATCTGGCCACGGCTGATTCCGGGTTCGTAGCCGACGGAAAGGTCACTGAAGACGGCATCGCGCAGTTGCGTACCAAAATGCCGCACGCAAACATAGACGCCTTCGCTGCCAATCCGCTTGTGTCAAAACTTTCGGATCTCTTCACCGTCGACATGATTTGCAAATTCGTTGCCGCACGATTGAAGTAACACAACGTTGCTGACAAAGCTGTCGGATCGCAGCGCACATCAGGTGCGATTGCGTGTTGTACCCGAGCCACCGCCGAGGTTGTGAATTTCAATTGTCTCGGCCCTGGCTTGGGGTCAACAAATATCTTGGTCGCACCTTCCTGTTCGTGAAGATCTTAATTCTGATCGGCCAGGCTGTTTTCGGGGCTGCGGGAAATCGCCGATTCTAAAATACTGAGACCATGGACTATGCGCTGGTATTGGATTGATCGTTTCATTGAATTTGAATCAGGCAAACGCGCGAAGTCTGTTAAGAATGTGTCGTTGGCCGAAGAGCATCTGCACGACCATTTTCCGGGCTTTCCTGTCATGCCAGGCTCGCTGATGATCGAAGGCATGGCCCAGACGGGCGGCATTCTGCTGGGCGAACATTTCAAGTTCGAATACAATGTGATTCTGGCAAAAGTACCCAAAGTGACGTTTCATAGCTGGGCTTGTCCGGGTGACCAGTTGATCTATTCCGCTGAACTTCAGGACGCTCGTGTCGAAGGTGGCAGCGTAACTGTCAAAGCGACAGTCGGTGAAAGACTGGTCGCTGATGCCGAAATTGTATTTGTGCATCTGAATTCCGACGATCCTCAATTGAGTCGTATAGACCAAAAGAATTTTGTTTTTCGCATGAATCTGTTGGATATTTTAACAGTTGGCGAAGCGGGTGCTGGCGGATAGTGCCGCGTGCGTCATTTGCGTCTTGATCGCGTTTGCTAATGCTGTCTATTAATCGTTGTGGGATTGACTGAAATGATGAAACGTCGCGTAGTTGTAACCGGGATGGGATGTATCACACCGCTTGGAAACGACGTGGAATCGACTTGGCAGGCGCAAAAGGCGTGTCGCAACGGCGTCGGGGCGATTACGCATTTCGACGCAACACATTTCCCGACAAAATTTGCTGCTGAAGTTCGCGATTACCACTTCGAATCTTACGTGGACAATGTGCAGCGATTCGCCGATGCGGGGCGCAATATTCGGTTTGCAATCGGAGCCGCAAAGCAGGCTGTTGATGATTCCGGCATTCACGACGATCGTGCTTTCAATCCGGCTCGGTTCGGCGTCTATTTAGGTGCCGGCGAGGGGCAACAGGATTTCATGCAGTTCATGAATCTGGTTGCTGATTGCAACAATAACGGCGAGCCCGATCTGCATCGCTTCACCAAGGATTTCATCGACCAGATGAATCCACGGTTTGAACTTGAACTCGAACCAAACATGCCAGCCGCGCACCTTTCGAGTCTCTTTAATGCGCAGGGACCAAATCTGAATTGCCTGACGGCTTGTGCAGCATCAAGCCAGGCAATCGGTGAAGCGACTGAGATCATCCGTCGCGGAGATGCTGAACTGATGCTGTCTGGCGGGGCTCACAGCATGATTCATCCGTTTGGAGTCACTGGATTTAATCTTCTGACAGCTTTATCCGAACGCAATGACTCACCGACCACGGCTTCACGCCCGTTTGACCTGACACGAGACGGCTTCGTCCTGGGCGAAGGTGCTGGCATGTTGATTCTGGAAGAACTGGAACACGCACGGGCTCGCGGTGCGAAAATCTACGGTGAAATCCGAGGATACGGCTCAACCGCCGACGCTTATCGCATTACCGATATTCATCCGGAAGGCCGTGGAGCCATTAGTTGCATCAAGATGGCATTGCGAGATGCAGAGATCAATGCCGACGAAATTGGTTATGTGAACGCTCACGGAACCAGCACCAAGGGCAACGGTCATGTGGAAACCCTGGCGATCAAAGGCGGTCTGGGTGAACATGCTCGGAACACTCCGATTGCAAGCATCAAGAGTATGATGGGGCACCTGATTGCGGCCGCGGGTGCTGTTGAGGCAATGACATGTTTGCTGGCCATCCGCGACGGAGTTTTGCCCCCCACGATCAACTACGAAACGCCTGACCCTGAATGCGATCTGGACTATATTCCAAATCAGCCTCGGGAAAAGAAAATCAAAGCCGCTCTGTCGAATAGTTTCGGTTTTGGCGGCCAAAACGTCGCTTTGATTGTGTCTGAGTTTAAGGCTTAGTCGATCAATAGAAGATGATGACTCAGATTGGAACCAGCTTACAGTTTTTGTCGCGAGTCACGCGGAATCCCGGAGTTCTCTAGTCATGTGGATCGTCTGGATGTCACTGCTTGGGATTTCTGCGGTCGTAGCCTGCGACCGGGTGTTTCGGCGATACGTGACACCACGAATTTGTGACATCTTCGAGAACGTGCCGCCTTTCAACGTGGCGACTGAGAACGCCGATGAAACCGCAGAAACGATTTCGATCGTCACAGCAGATGGTGTGAACCTGAAAGGAAGCCTTATCAATGGGCACCTGTGCGACGCAAAAGGATTGGTACTCTTTCTACCAGAACTTCGTGGCAGCCACTGGATGGCAAGACGCTATTGCGCGGCATTGATCGAGCGGGGATACGTGGTGCTTTCTGTGGATTTTCGAAGTCAGGGCGAAAGCGCTTCGCAACCGGGATATTCTCCAATCCACTGGGTCACTGAATTCGAAATGATGGATGTGGATGCAATGATGCACTTCATTCAATCCCGATCGACATTAAAGACTCTGCCGTTACTCGCTTATGGCGTCAGCCGTGGCGGCGTTGCTGCTTTGATTGCCGCGTGCCGTTATTCCTGCGTGACGGGCGTGGTCGCCGACAGTGCATTTGGCACGATGTCGATGACCAGATACTTCGTGGACCGATTCGTCTCTTACGTTATTCCGGAGTGGGTTTATCGACTGTTGCCAGGGTGGCATGTCGATCTGACCTTAAGAAACGGCATAAAACTCAGCGAACAAAGACGCAAATGCCAGTACGTTCATCTGGAACGCGAACGAGCTTCACTCGACAGCCGGACTGTCTTATTAATTTCGGGTGGTCGTGATTCCTACGTCACGCCGGAAATTGCCAGACGTCTGCAGGACATCGTAGGTCAAGGCTGTCAACTGTGGATTGCTCCTGGTGCCAAGCATAACATGTCGCGCAAAATCTGCACTGAAGAATACGACCGCAGAGTTGTGGACCACTGTGACCAGTGGCTTGGAGCAAAGTCGAATTTCACTACGGCGACTGCAGATCAGAGAACCGTCATTGCCAATGCCGCCTGAACTGTAAACGAAGTGATTCGACTGCGTATTAAACCTCCGCGAGGCGTTCCGTTGAATCGCCAAATTTGTCGAGGTGCAAGCCGAACTTATCCATCAATGACAAATACAGGCTGCACATCTTGCGGTTTGGCTTGTCGAGATAATCCAGAACTCGACCGGTTTCCAGCTTGCCGCCGCCTTTGCCAAGAATCACAACTGGTAGTTTGGTGGCGTCGTGACTTCCGGTGTGCATGCTGCTGCAATACATCAGCATCGAATTATCCAATGCTGTGCGTTCACCTTCCTGAATGGCATCAAGTTTCGTGGCGATGTACGCAAACTGCTCGATAAAGAAACGATTCACTTTCAACCAGTCGTCAGATTCCTGATGCGACAGCAAGTGGTGAATCATGTAGTCCACGTTCAGGTTCGGGAATCGCAGCGACGAATGATCATTGTTAAGTTTCAAAGTACACAGTCGAGTCGCATCGGTCTGGAAGGCCAGCACAAGAATGTCGCTCATCAAGCGCATATGTTCGGCGATGTCCTGCGGGATACCATCGGCCGGACGCGGAATATTTGGTTTATCCAGCGTCGGCTTCCAGCCCTGCAATTCGCCACGCTGTCCCGCCCGCGAAATGCGTTGTTCAACTTCGCGGACGGATGAAAGATATTCGTCGAGCTTCTGCTGATCGCTGACGCTGATGTTGCGACGCAGATCGTTGGCGTCTTCCAGCACAGCATCCAGCACGCTCTTGTCGCCCAGACTCGCTTCGTCACGAAACAGTCGATCGAACGCCAGAGCTGGATAAACTTCCAACGGCGTTGGAGATGTCGGTGAACTCCACGAAATGTGGCTGCTGTACAGCATCGAGTAATTTTTGTGAACCGATGGATTGGCCTTTTCACAACCCAGCACAAGGCTCGGCACCTTCGTCGTCTGACCGTAGCTCTGAGCCAGCAACTGATCGATACTTGTACCGCTGCGAATGCCGCCACCAGCTTCGAGAGGCGCGCCGCTGAGCAGATTGCCGGTTTGCGAACTATGGATGTTGCCCTTCAGCGCTTCTTCGTTGTACAGACCTTTGACAAACAACAGCTTCTCACGATGAACGTTCAGCGGTTCCAGGACTTTGCCGAGTTCCATCTCCTTGCCCGCGCCAGTGGCCCACCAGTGATCCTTGTGGAATCCATTGCCGGAAAACAAAACCGCCATGCGAACCGGAGCTTCTCCGGTTGCGGCAGTTGTGCCAACCTCCTGGCCCCAGACTCGCAGTGATTCCATCCATGGCAACGCCATGGTGACACCAAGACCACGAAGTATTGTTCTGCGGGTTGTCAAGAAGGCAGACATTGATAGGATTCCTGATAAAGGTGGTTCAGGGAAATACGCTGGAAAAAGTCGGGCCTTGCGGTCGGCAGATTGAATGTCGTCAGATTGCGTGTCGGCAGATTGCGTGTCGCCTGTATCTCAATCATATACTTCAGGCGGTCATAAATGATATTGTGGGTTGTCTGACAATTGTCCCATTCCCCAGCAGTCAGATTTCCGATTTCACAATTTTTCCTCGGTGGGCAGGCTGTCGATTTTGTGGGTTTTCACAACCCGAAACGTCAGTGAGGGATAAAATTACCGGCGTTTTTCGACAAGCATCCCTCGCTGACGCTTTTTGCCGTTGCGCGTTTTCCATTCTCACAACCCGAAACGTGAGTGGGGGATTGAGTTTTGGCGTTTCGGCGGCGTACCAACAAATCCCTCGCTGACGCTGCGGGTTATGATAATCCCCTGTCTTTTCGACCAATTCATCACCCGGAATTTCGAATAACGCAACTTCGAAACTGACGCTTCGGGTTGGGATGAAATCGACAGTCTGCTGGAAGGTGGCTGATAGCCCGGAGGGGGTTGGTCGCTGGTTCTGAAGCTATGAAATGCTTGACTGAGTTGCCGGGGCGGGGGCGATTGCCAGACGCGGGGAATGTATTGAATGAACCCTATGCCAGTTGGGAGTAAAGAAAGGTCAATTCCCATCGAACGTCAGGCTAGAAAGCCTGACGTACTTTTCGGGACTGTTGTTAGTGGACCGAGGTGAATTCGCTGCTGTTCAAATAGGCCCAGAGCATATCTTCTGTGGCCGTGCGAATTGCCTGGTCAGCGGGCAGCGAGCGACTCAGAGCGCGGTACCGATTACGGAACACCTTTTCTTCGCCTTCAGACGGCTCACGATTCAGCGTCGCCATCGCAATGCGCTCCAGCGACTTCGTGACACCATTTGGACCAACGTGCGCTGACTTTGTAACTTCTACTGCGGTCAGCGGAATGGCGGTCTGAATATCTTCGCCATTCATCAGCAGCATAGCCTGAGAGATATTGCCATCGAATGCCAACTGCTCGTCGTTTTCATCGGTCCCATAAGATTGCACAAACTGCTCAACCCATTCTCTGCGATGCTGGCTGCCGATCGATGAATCAATCGGCTGATCCGCTGCCGAGCGAATTGCAATTCTGATCGAATCATAAACCTGTTCAGGAGCCATCGAACGCGGATATGCTCGAGAAAACAAAGGCGTGCCACCTTCCTGAGGATCATCGGTCGTAAACGAACGTCCGTCCTGATCACTGGACAACTGGAATGTTTGAGACAACGTTAACCATCGCATTAGGCGGCGGACATCGTAGTTTGAGTCTGCAAATGACTTTGTCAGCAGCTTCATGAGTTCCGGGTGACTGACAGGATTATGCGCACCAAGATCGTCGATTGGATTCGAAAATCCGTAGCCAAAGACTTGTGACCACGAACGATTCACCATGGCCTGAGCGACCAATTGATGGCTATCAGAAGCCAATAATCGCACGAGTTCAGAGCGGCGTGAACTGGCATCATCAGCGGACATGGCGTGACCATCGAATTCTGGCAGAACCGCTTTTTGCTGGCCTCGCAACGTGTCGTAAAAAGTCATTCCCGGTGATTTTTCGGAGTCTTTCAAAACCCAAACGGGTGGATGATTTCCGTCGCCGTTTTCGATCATGAGCTTTTGGCGTTCTGCTTGCTTAAAGAAAGGATTCAGAGACCAGAATTCATCCTGATGTCTATCCTTGGCGAACGGATGGTCATGACACTGCGTACACTGAACCTGCTGTCCAAGAAACAGACGCGCCGTGACGGCAGTCGCCGGAGTCGCTTGATCGTTGAGATGCGCCAGTAGGAAATTTGTGGCCCCGTTCTGATCGCTGCGACCTTCGGCTGCAATAAGGTTACCGACAGTTTCCATCCACGGCCGGTTTACAGAGAACTGTTTCAACAGGAAGTCAAACAAGGCATCCTGATTCACACCACGGGCATTGCTGCGGCCAATGAGCAGATTTGACCATGTTACGGAAAGGTTCTCAGCGAATCTTTGATCCTCAAGCAGCG
>JBDNFT010000731.1:0-3185 GCA_041689695.1 Planctomycetaceae bacterium
CGGGAGCGACTCGACTGAGCGTTTCCGCGAAGGTCGGCCAGCGTTGTTCCGCCTGAGCGACGGCATCGGCCAGATTGGTTTCGACATTCGCTTCGTTACGCGAGACCGATAGAAAATCATACAGCTTGATGCACCAGTCCAGATGTCGATCAATTGCCGTATCCCGCAGCCAGACCAGCGTGCGTTCGGTGATATCCCATGTCACGCCGGCATGTCCGTCTCGATCGCCGCCCATCCACGATCCGAAGCGCAGAAACTTCGGCGTGACAAAGTCATGCTCCGGATATTCACGTACCAGCGATTGACGCAGCGACAGATAGATTTCGGGAACAACTTCCCACAGCCGAGGCATAATCGAAAGCCCGCGTTCGACTTCTTCCAGAACCGAGGGACGCATCGGTCGCAGAAACTCAGTCTGCCACAGCACGGTGAGGTCGGCTTTTAGCCGAGCTTCCACGCCGGCTCGTTCACGAGGCAACAAGTCACCTCGATCCAGTTCTTCCAGACACTGCCGCATGCGTCGAAGTTTGGAACGAATGGAACGCCGCTTGGCTTCGCTGGGATGAGCCGTAAAGACCAGTTCCACATCCAGTTGATCGAGAGCTTGCTGAACCTGATCGGCCGACAGTCCGGCGGCTTTCAACTGCTGAATCGACGCGCCGATGGATTCGCTGATCGGATCAGGATGACGTTCCTGTTCACGATGCCGCAGCACGCGAACTCGCTGACGATCTTCGGCCAGATTGGCCAGGTCAAAAAAGATGCTCAGCGATCTGGCCACCAGCCTGGCCTGATCTTCGTTTAATCCACGAATGCGCTGCGACAATGCGCTTTCCGCACCCGGCACATTGCTGCGTCGATCGCGAGCCAGATGCCGAATTTCTGCAACCAGTTCGACGGCTTCTCGGCCTTCATCTTCAGTTACAATCTGCCGCAGCATTTCTTCCAGCAGACTCATGTCTCGGCGAAGTTGATCGTTGTTGACCATAAATACAATCAGATCCTGGTGGGGTGTGATCGGTTCGAAAATGCAGATAGACAGGCATCCGATTTCGAACGTCGCTGATTCATGAAAGCGTCCGATGCTGAACCGATGCACAGGGCGTGCCGAAACTGCGCTGACCCTAAGCCTGTTTACGGAGACTTCGCAAAGTAAGTGATTCGTGTAAGAAAAGCCAGCATTTTGGAGTCCATTTGGGATTCTCAGGCCGCTGTGAGATTTGACTTTAAGAGGCCAGCGGGAAAATGCCTGACCAATTAAAACGCACGTGGTGCCTGACTTTCTGGCGATCGACAAGATCTGATTTGCAGGATCGAACGCTGCGTGGAGTTAGAAACTTGTGAAGCGGTTCCGGAGGCGTCTAAGTCGTTCCATAAGTCAACTGTCACCGTCGTCCAGTTCTCGGGCGCGTCGGGTGAGACCTGTGTCGCGGACCAGTTGGAAGAATTATTTCCCGAACGGACGACATGATCCAATTGTCCGGTCTTATTGAGTTCCTCAACGTCGTAGTGTCCGTCAAGGTTGTAGTGTCCGTCAAGGTTGTAGCCATGCAGTGCACACGCATAAAGTCGTCCGCGTTCGTCCTGGTATACTCCCGACGGCTCATACACCAACGGTTCGCTGGCGAGCAACTCCATGCGAAAACCTGGCGGCAGTTTGAATGACCGTTCTGCCTCGGCGGAAGGCAATGCAAGCAGAGCATCGGCGGCCGGCTGAATTTGAGCTGCCGCCATGACATGCAGACTCGCCCAGATCACAGCCACGGTTGTCAAATTTCGCATGAATCATTACTCCTGAAACCATCCGGGCAGAGTCGTCTCAAGGCAGACTAAGATGTACGTTACACTGTTGAGGATGATGCTGAAAGCACGATGCGATTGTCCCCTCTCCCACGCAATCAGTTTTCAAACTTCACAACTTTTCCACGGGGGAGAGGGTTTAGGGTGAGGGGGAATTCACCATTTTTCTTCAGCGTCATTTTACTCACAAGTCAGCCCCATCCGGCCTGCGGCGAGCGTCGGCAGCTCAACATGCCGAAGCAAAGAAAACCGTTCCCCCGATCTCGGGGGAGAAGGGACATGCGCGAGATTGCCGTTGAAGGCACCCGTGAAGTGTAGCCTCATTTGGTTTCACTCTTGGACGTCAGCGTAGAAAGATACTCCACCAGATCGCGGATTTCACGAAGGGTGAGAGCTTTCGTCATCGTCGGCATGGCTGACGTCGTGGCGGATTGATCGTCGATCGTATTCCGAGCAATTCGAACCGTCTCGTTCAGAGGAGTGATCAGTGTCAGCGACGTTGCGTCTTCATCCTTAATTGTCCCGGCGACAATTTTCCCGGTGTCCAGCACCAATGTCACCGTGCCAAATCCTTTCGCGATCTTTGCGTTGGGCAGAACTATCGATTCCAGCAGAGAGCGGCGATCCACATTCCTCTCCGGATGCGCGACGGCCGACAAATCCGGACCTGCCATGCCACCGCGACCGGCAACGGCATGGCAACGAATGCATTGCGCGACGGCATGTCCGACAAACAAATCACGTCCGCTTTCGGCGTTGCCTCCAGCCAGAGCAACCTGCCAGGCGGCGAGAGGATCTGATAAGTCGCCGCTGGCCTTGAATTCGGCGACCGCCATCTGACGCGATTCCGTCGGCGACGCGGTGAGCGCATCGATCAGATCGAGTTGCAGCGAAGTCGGTACCTGACGCTCGCGCAGCCGTACCGCCCATTCGTCCAGCGTCTGCCCGGCACCAGGCAACTTCATCCGCGCGAGTGTCGAGAACGCACGCTGCTTTTCGCTCATCTCAGCATGCTGATCGTCGAGCAGTTGCGAAATGAGTGAGGTCGCTCGATCGTCGTCGTTGTCGGCCAACAGATCGCGTGCTTCGGCACGCAGATTTGCGTTGTCTGAAGTCAGCAATGTGTCGATGATTTCAGGGAGTTCGCCGAACTGTCGGCTGTTCAGCAGTCGAAGGGCAGCAATGCGCACATCGGGTGACCGTTTCGCATCAACAACCCAACTCGCGAACACATGGTCGTCTGTTTCCACCTTGAGCGTCACCAGCAGTCCGGTGACGTCCGCCTGTAATGCATCGGGCGCAGTTGCAAGCAATCTGGCTGCAGCCTGCTGAACAGCGTCGCGGACCACGGTGCCGTCGCGAGCTTCAATGGGCTGCCAGAATCC
>JBDNFT010000732.1:0-3972 GCA_041689695.1 Planctomycetaceae bacterium
CAGCAATTCTGTTGACCCAAAGTGCCTGCGGATCCACGGATCTGCTGGCAGCCCAGGCTCCAATGAGAGCCCGGATCATCGGGCGTCCCCAGGATTAATTTGTAGATCTGATTATCGATCCGAAAGGGAAACTATACTATTCGCTTTTCCGGTTTTCGACATCGTCCCTGCGTTGGCTTTCTTCACCAGCCCCTGCCAGCCGCATCGTAATCAAACGCCCAAAGATTTTTACAAACCCCTGTTCCAGGCGAATTCGTACGCGAGCTCCCGTTTCCGTGAGCCGTGAATCGATCTCAATTCGATCATCACCTTCTGCCAATGTGTCGCGGAAGATTTGGCTGCCACGCTCGCGTCGCTGGGCCTGAAGAGCCGCACGTTCTCCGCCTTGGCGACCACCCCCACCGCCACTACGATTTCCCGAAGCACGTGGCGGTGCAGCATCTGCAGCGGGCGTTGCCGCTTGCGCGGCATCTTTAGCGGCCGCTGCCAATTCTTTTTCTGCCTTTGCTTTCTTGCCAGCCGTATCGGCGTTGGTTGCCATTTCGACGAGCTGATTGACGTTGACGATGACACGCAAATTCGGCGGAGTGGTGTAATCCTGAGGCGACTGATTCGCTTCTTCCAATTCGTCCATCACCTTCGTGAGTGTGCCGTAAGACGAGTTTCCACCCAGGACCGCCCAGACCGAACGCGCGCCAACTCCAATAGTGATGCCGATTTCATTGCCGAAAACTTCTACAGCCTCAGCTGGCTGCATAGCAAATGTCAGTCGATGAAAAGTGATTCCCTGGTGTTCGCCGGAACCGATCTGTAGAGTTCCCGCTTTTTTGATTTCATCGACGTCCTTCAGCCGCGTTAAAGCGTCCAGCAGTCCAGCTCCCATATCGTCACCTTCCTCAACGCGAGATGCTCCCACGATCGCAAGTTTGCCAGCCGAATCCGTGTAAAATTGTGCAAAAATATCGACATGTCCGACATCCAGGCTCTTTTGAATCGCGGAGAGAGCTAGACCAATCGGACTGTTTTCATCGGGGGTTGAGCCCAGCTTGTTTTCTTCGATCAAGCGAATGACTTCCATTCGCACGCCTTCAATCATCTCCGTGTAGGCAGTTTTGTCGCGTTCCGCCATCATGGTCGACATCGAAATGGAGACTGCTGCGTCTTCATCAAGCACGGGAATAAAGTAGCTGGGCCGCTCAGTTGACTGCAGAATCTCCTGCAGCATTTTCGTGCCTTCCAGAGCGTCGATGACAATGTCGATGTTCACTGCAGTTTCAGCTTGGACGACGTCGATTCCAAACGTGAGTTTCTGGCAATCCATGATCAGTTGATTCAAGGCCTGCAAGCCGCGTTGGCCTTCTGTTTTGCGAATGCGATACGCGCCGTCTGGCTCGTCGTCTCGCTGCTGGAGCTGAGTTGATATTCCGGACGTGATAATATTCATCAGCAGCGCGCGTGTAGCGACGGGGATCGATTCGATATCCAGACATACGGAAACATCAAATTGGTCAGCCTGACTTGCCAGCAACCGAGCAGGATTTGGCAAGGGACGATCAAGAGCTTCAACAGGAGGATTATTTCCCAGCGGTATGAAGGCATAGCCATCTCGAATCAACACGGGATAGGTTCGATTTGCGCCAATGACTTCGTACCGGCCTTCTTCATCTTTTTTGCTGATCACGACAGGCGCTTTTTCCACGAGCTTGGTGGCCGCTTCGACGGAATCGACCGGCACAAACGCAATGAATTCTGGTAGTGGAGGAAATACGGCCGGCAAATACACCATGACACCGAACGGCTTTTCGCGATTGAAGCCTTCAAGATCGTTCATCGTTCCGGATAGCCAGTCTTCCACAATCTTGAACGATTCAGGCGATCCAGCAATGTCAAAGATGTAGCGGGCTTCATCCACAAAGCGATCTGCACTGGCGAAAGTGACAGTGGCAAGCGGTCGCGTACCTTCTGCAATGAGGCTAAATCCTTTTTCTTTGCTGTTCGTCGATGCGGGCTTTTCGTCGGAAGATGTTTGACCGTTTGCACTTCGCAACGAACAAATTAGCGCGAAAATAAGCATCGTTTTCAGACAGGCCCGAAATCGAAAATCAGCGAAAGGCCGTGGGGAATAATTTAAGGGGAACCGCATTGGGAAACCTGTGTGTGAATTGGTTTTTGGTGTCTGGAAAATTAGACGTACACTATCGCGAATGATCAACTCGCCATCTTTTATTGCAAGTGATCGCTGCACTTGAAGCGTTGCGTGCATGCCGCTTCTCGCCCCGTGACATCGTAGATTCGCCAAAAGGCAGGCAATCTCAGGTCTGAACATAGGAAACTCCTGAGCAACGCGAAAAGATTCGCGTGAGAGTGCCTCAAGGACTCGTTTTCTCGCGAATGCAGGAGAGGTGTTTGTTCAATTGCTGACTGCCCTCTTGTGTCTGATATGTAGGTATAGGGGCTTTAGGGTGTTCGCGATTTCACAGGGATTGATTTGTGATGGCCAAAACACGATATCGGCGAACGCTGGCCGTCGTCCGGGAAATTCTGCGGCCGCCTGTCAATCAGTCCAGTTAATGTAAGTGTACATAAAAACAGTAGTTGAGTCGGGTGTGCAAATGATCGGACGATTCCAAACAGGCGAAAGTTGCCGAGGTGACAGGTGTAGTTCCGGGTTTCGGCAGAAGTGTCTGACCAGTCGGTGAATCGTGTAAAAAATTAGGAGTGCTAACCCTGCAAACCCTGTTGCTGGCGTTTTCTGGCACAGTTACAACGGGCGGCGTCTCTTGATGGGGAAGTTCCGCTCGAACTATGGCGTTTCTTTTTCATCGACACGGCTGGTCTCGGATTCTGGTTCGAACATGATGTTCGAGGTCCGGGGAACAGTGAGAGACTCAACAAGCACCAGTGATCCAGAACAAGCTTTTCCGGCTTGTCCGTCGCAAAACCAAATCGGTCTCGCGGATCACGACCTTGGTTTGAGGAACGTCATGAAGATCGTTCAGAACCCTAATCGCTGGCTTCAGAAACTGTCCCGAGCTGCTGCTTTGGTCGGGCTCCTTGCTGGTTCCGGCAAAGCACTGTCACAGGACGACTATACGTTTGGCCGCACGCCAAGCGGTTCGGCGTCAGAGACGGTAGATTACAATCGAGATGGCTTCGGCGTGTCAGTTCGCGCGGGTCATTCCGCAGGCGACACTGTCGGGCGGCAGCAATCGATCAGCCTCCTGAATCTGGCCCCGTATTTCAACATTGAAAACGAGCTTCTGTTCGGGGACGCTCAACTGGGTATGGCAAACCGCGGCCAGTTGGCGTGGAGTTTTGGCGGTGGTTATCGCCATTACTTTCCTGATCTGGATGTCGTCGGTGGTGTGAACAGTTACTTCAACGCCGACCAACTGACTGGCGCTCGCCTGCAGCAATGGGGCGTTGGCGCGGAATTGCTGGCCAACACATGGGAAGCACGTGGCAACTTTTACCAACCGTTCGCCAGCGATCCGACACTGGTGAACCAGAGAGTTGACCCAAACAGCGTCGCATTTTCTGGACCGAATCTAACCTTTACACGCATTGATTCAGTGGCTGAAGCGTTGAAGGGTTTTGATGCGGAAGCTGGTTTTCTGCTGCCAGGGGAATTGTCAGAAAAGATTGATCTGCGAATGTTTGGCGGCGGTTATCACTATGAGGGAACCGGCGTTCAGGGATTTAGTGGTTGGTCATCGCGTGTTCAGGCAGACATCGGCCGCTGGCTGGAAGTCGGCGTGAAAGTCACTGACGACAAGCTGTTTAACACGACCGTTTCGTTCAACGCGATTGTCCATATGGGTGGATTCAGCAGCCAGGAACATACGAAGCGTTCGGCAATACAACGTTTTCGCGAACCGGTTCGACGTAACACGAATGTACTCGCAGCGGTTACCGATGTTGCGAACGCAGGTCAAGTGGCGACAAGTGGCGGAGCTGTCCTGACAATTGCTC
>JBDNFT010000733.1:0-2489 GCA_041689695.1 Planctomycetaceae bacterium
GGAGGAGAAGAGACCAAAGTATCAGGCTTGCGAATTGTCTAAAACGACCGAAGGAAAAGTCGATGGTCGCAAAGTGTGCCTGAAGTATCGCCAGATTTTTGTTTGGAGCGAAGCCAAGGCGCAGGAAGAATCAAAGACTCGGCAGCGACATCTCGGAAAGATCAGGACCGAGTTCGAATCGATCGAGAAGAATCTGAATAAGTACAGCCTGAAGACTCGCGAAAAGATAGTGTCACGGCTGGAGTCGGCGAAGGGCAAATATTCCGTGGGCGATGTCTTCCGTTACGAACTGAAAGGGCGAGCGGGAAAGTTTTCGCTGAGCTGGCATATCGATGAGTCTGCTTTGCGTGAACTCGAGAACCTTGACGGAGCGTATGTTCTGAAGACCGACCTTGCCAAGAAGGAATTCCCAACCGGGCGTGTGCTTCAGGAGTACAAAGAGCAGATTCATGTGGAACGTCGCATCGGTGATATCAAAGGCCCGCTGGCGATTGCTCCTCTGTTTCTGGAGAAGCCGCTGCGCATTGCCGGGCTGATGTACATTCTGCTGTGGGCGCTGATGATGCTGGCACTGATGGAACGTGACGTGCGTCAAAGTCTCAACGGCGAGCCGATGTATGGCATCTATCCCGAGAACCGTCCAAGCCCCAGCCCGACCGGAGCGTCTATTATTGAGTGCTTCGCAACTCTCGTGATCGTACTCATCAAACACCGGGGCGAAGTGTCGCGTCGGCTGGCCGAACTCAACACAACGCAAAGACGGCTGATCGAATTGATGAGCATCCCTCCATCGGCATTACGAACCTTCAAATCCAAGTGCTGCTATTCCGCAAAATCCAGCTCCGCTTAACTTGTTCTCGGGGGTGCGGAACGTGAGTATGTAGGGCGGGACTCCAGTCCCGTCCTGATCAGAACCAGCCGTCAAACGTTGCGACACAAAACGTAGTGCCTTCAGCCCGATCTTGTCTGGACGGGTCTGGAGATCCGTCCTGCGGCAGGTTCTGCCGGTTCCGGTTCGTGCATACCACGTTCAATGTTCTCAATCACTTGAGAAAAGTCTCGAACGCTGCTCAATCGCGACGGAATCCTGTGCCGATTCCTTCGTCTTGGACGATAAGCAAGTTGGCAGTCGGGCTGCAACTGCGGGCCTCGACCAAGATCACTCTGTATTCAGCGAATCCAATACTTCATGGCAGCGTATCGCGAACATATCACCGTCAGTGGCATTCTGGGTGTGGCATACGCTACAGCGGCGGTGTTTTTGTTCAGCTTCAGTCTGGTTCAGGCAACGATTGTGGCAGTGCTCACATGGGTCGCAGGTATGTTGCCGGACCTGGATTCCGAAAGCGGGCGCCCTGTCCGTGAATTGTCAGGAGTTGTCGCAGCATTTGCTCCTTTGTTGATGCTGCAGCACGCACAGGCTGCCGGAATTCGCGGTGATCGAGCGATGTTGTTTGCGATTGTTGTCTACGCACTTGTGAAATATGGCGGTGCATTTTTGCTCGGAAAACTCACCGTTCACCGAGGCATGTTTCATAGCATCCCCGCGTTGTTGATCGCCTCCGAATTGACTTTTCTGGCATATCACAGCGACGAGCTTCGAGTGCGGGTCTTGATGGCCGTTGGTGTTGGGATTGGCTTCCTGTCTCATTTGGTGCTGGACGAGATGTACAGCGTGCAATGGGACGGCATGAAGGTGCGGCTTGCGAAATCGGCTGGCACGGCGATGAAATTTTTCGGCCCTGAAGCCCTGCCGAACGGGGTCACAATGGGACTGCTTCTTTGTTTGAGCTATGCGACTCTTGTGGAGGCCGACATTGTTCAGGATCCCAGCAAGATCCCGGCTCCGGAAGTAATGCATGTGACTTCAGACATGGAAGACGCGCCGATTTTCAGGATCGCCGAGCAACCTCGCGACACTCGGTTTCAGTAGCCGCCGCATCACCAAAATCCCCATGGACTTGGTCATTCGCCCAGCAGTCGTTCCAGCGTTTCTGGTGATTGCTTGATGGCGAGCAACGCATGGTGCAGTCGCGACTTCACGGTTCCCAGCGGAACGTCTAGGGCAGTTGCGATTTCGGGCTGAGTCATGTCGTCAATGAATCGCATGAGCAGAATCTCGCGATGGGATTCTGTGAGCGCGGAGAGCGTTTGAGTCATCTCATCACGGTTCGTGGATTCCTGTGTCGCCGCATCCGGTATCAATGACAGCACATCCTGATTGTCATTCACCAAACGCTGACGTTTGCGTCGCGCGGCGATGGAGAAATTCTTGACGGCTGGATAAAGGAACGTCGTCAGTGCGGCAGTGAGCACAAAACCAGGGAACTTGCGGACAAGGTAGGAAAATGTTTCCTGCAGCACGTCGAGGCTGTCGTCGTGGTTGCCTGTGAACCGCATCGCCAGTCGCATCACCCAATCCCGATGCCGAAAATACAGTACATCGAACGCCGAACTGTCGCCCTTGTTCAGGGCGTCCACGAGTTGCA
>JBDNFT010000734.1:0-12309 GCA_041689695.1 Planctomycetaceae bacterium
AACGGAAAACCGGTGCAGACGAAGAAGGGACAATCGTCGCTTCGCCGTGGTCGCTTCTGGCCGTACATCGCCCGGGGAGATGCGCCTTACACGGTGTTCGATTTCACGGAGGCATCATGTCTCACCGGGACCGAGTTTCGTAAACTCGGAATGTCTCTGGCCACTCAACTGCCGGAAGACACCCTGACCACGATGCTGCCAGATCACTGGGCCGCCGCGAATCCGAAACAGGTGCTGGTGCATCGAATTGAAGAGGCACGCCAAGTGGCCAACCGCAAACGCGACGATCGGCAAAAACGCCGCGAAAAAAACGCAACGGCCGACCTCCGCCCCGCCAACGGTGCTCGCAACTGAACGCAGCCCGAACACATGGGTTCCCCGGTCGCTTACTCTTATTCGACATGATTCCAAAAGTAAGCGGCATCTGCTTTTCGCTCGTTGTGCATCAGCCAGATCTCTTTCCGTGATGGCCGGCAGTACCGCGATTGTGTGGGGGCTTGTCTTGTATGGCCGTATCCAGCCGTTTTCCTGCCACTGCCATTGCCTCAGGCTTCAAGCTCAAGGCTCACGGCTCACAGCTCACGGCTCACGGCTCACGGCTCACGGCTCACGGCTCACGAGGGGTTTTGCAAGGTTGGCCGTTACTGCGACTACATTGCAAAAGATTTTTCACGCCACAAGTACAGTGAAGTCAATTGCTTACGCGAAGTGGCCTGTTAAGATAATTCCAGCCAACCTTACCGAATCTGCACCCCTAAGCCTCGCCGACCTTCAGACTCATGCCACAATGGAAATTCTACGGACGCAGAGATCAGCTCACCGCGATCCAGCAGATGCTGAATCGTGGTCGATGGTTCTTTGCCAAGATTACCGGACGCCGTCGAATCGGCAAAACGACACTCATCCAGCGAGCGTTGCAATCGTTGACGACACCGAAACCGATTTTCTATGTTCAGATTCCGGATTCTGAACCCATCGGAATCCTTTCGGCGGTGAACGATGCCCTGGACACGTTCGCCGTTCCAGCAGATTCATTCGCCCGGCCGGCAGACATGAGTCAATTGGCCAAGCTGATCGAAGCCATGGCGATGGCCGGATACGTCGTTGTGCTGGATGAGTTTCAGTACTTCAGTCGCAAAGGACATGAAGAGTTCTGTTCCTATCTGCAGGCCGCTGTAGATCGTCTGAATGCTATTGCCGATCAGGTGACTGGCGGACTGGTGGTTCTGGGCTCCATTCATAGGGAAATGGCCGCTCTGCTGGACGACCGAAGGGCTCCACTTTTCAATCGAGTAACCGACACCATTGAACTCACGCATCTGGATATTGCCGCATTGATGGAAATGCTGAGTGACCACGCAGATCCAACACCGGAACGGCTGCTGTTCCTTTGGAATCTGTTTGAAGGGGTTCCCAAGTTCTACCGTGACTGTTTCGAACAGAACGTGCTGGGAGCAAGCCGGACAGATCTGCTCCGTCGCATCTTTTTCGAAAGCTCTTCCCCCCTTCGAACTGAGGCTGACAACTGGTTCCTGCTTGAACTGCGAGGACGCTACGACGTGATGCTGAAGTACGTTGCTCGCAATCCCGGAAAGATGCATGCGGAACTAGTCAATGCGATTCGGGAAGCCAGCGGCAACGAGACCATTCAGATCGCCGGGTACCTGAAGACGCTCACGGAACGTTATCGACTGATCGAACGACGATTGCCGATTTTCTCGAAACCCGAGGCACGAAAAAGCCGTTATTACCTCACTGACAATTTTTTGAAGTCCTGGCTGGCGGCTCTGGCGAATCCAATTTCAGCCGTCGCTTTTCGACCGGTTGAAGAACTGGTCGCGGATGCGGACCAGAGGCTTCACGAAGTCGAGGGAACGTCGTTTGAAAAGCTGTGCGGGCAACTCTACGAAGAACGCAGCCGGCTTGGTCTGGAAGATTTTTCTCTTTCGGCACGTATCCAGGGATACTGGGACAAAGCTGGTACCGAAATTGATCTGGTGGCTGTGAACGAACCAGATCAAGTGATTCGATTCGGATCCTGCAAACGATCGGCTTCGAAACTGCTCAGCGACGTAGCGAATCTTAAAGGCCATGTGGCACGGTTTCTGGAGGCGATGCCCCAGTATGGAACCTGGCAGATTGAGTATGCCGGGATGTCGCCGACTTTGGACGGCGATCAGCGAGCGGTGCTTCAAAGAGGTGGCGTCGTTCCTCAGGATTTGAATGATCTCACCGACGGTTTGAGATGATTTGGCGAGCGGTAGAAACAGGACCACCAGATCTCGAACTTCGCCAGAGGAATGCAATCGGACACAGGTCGGACAGGCGGTCAAGTAGAACCGCAGTCATGCTTTCACCCTGGCAGATTTGACCCCTGTCGCTGAACGCCAAATTCCTCGACAGCAGAAGACTGCGGCGTTGATCGCGATCAGCGGACGCCTGAGACAGCAGTGTCGATGTAGCCTTGAAACAACCCACTGACTGACCATGAAGATCGTTTTGGTGATCGATCAGAACACATCAGGGGTCAGGCCTGAATGGCGTTGTCCACGGGAATTTTGTGTTTTGGCGAACGTAAATTCCAACGACCGCGGCTGCTCCGTCGATCTGTTCGCTGTATGGTCACACAATCTGTTCAACGGCATGTTTTAATTTCCTGAATGTGTGGTGGGCCGGCACAGAAAGAAAAACGCGAATCGAGTGTCGCTTCTTTCAGCAGGAATCGCAACCGAACCGACATAGCGGATCGAAAAAACAGAAACGTTTTTTGGATCTTTGAAATTGGCATCGGAACCACGATGGCCGCGCGCTATCAAACGCGTTGCAACTTCGTGATTCGGCCGGTACTGACCCATTCTGCGACGAAGATGTCGCCGTTCGGAGCGAAGCAGGCGTCGTGAGGATGTACGAACTGACCGTCCAGCCATTTGTCCGGCTGTCCACGCAGATCCTTGATTTCATTCAGTCGATCGACGGCCTGGCCAAGACGTGCGACCACCTGGTTCTTTTCGTCTAATAGTGTGACACAGGATTTAAGTTCAGGCACCAGCATCAAGTTCTGCCATGTATCAACATTCGCAGGCAGACCAAACCCCGTCAGTGTCTCCTTGTAGACACCGTCCATTGTGAATATCTGAAGCGTATTATGAGCCCGATCAGTCACCACGATTGAAGGCTCGCGACCGGGGCGATTGTCCACCCAAAGTCCATGAGCCGTGTTGAATTTTCCTTCGCCGTCACCCGCACCTCCGAAACAACTGACCCACTTAGCGTCTTTGTCAAAGCGATGGATCTGGAAGGTGCCGTAACCATCGGCCAGCAGGAAACCGCCATCATCAAGAAATGCAAAGTTCGTCGGAAGAAATCCCTGGCGAGTCCAGGTCGGTTCTGTCGAGATGTTTTCCCCGGCGGCGTAAACGCCGGATTCCATCGGTGCTTTTTGCGACCAGAGGGTTTCACCGGCGAGCGTCATTTTGGCAAACGCCTTGACCTGCTGTTAGGCCGCAACGTATAGAAATTCCTGGCCACCTTCTTCGCGAACTTCTATGCCGTGCCCTCCACCCTGGAACTGACATCCAAACGCGCGAATAAACTTGCCTGCCGAATCAAACACAAAGATCGACGGATGGTCTTTCTGATCTCGACGCCCTTCATGAATGACGTACAGATTTCCTGCTTTGTCGAGTGCAACATTGTGAGTTGTCTGCCACGTATACTTGTCCGGCAACTGGGCAAACGCATGATTCACGCGATACTTGTATTCGCCTTCTCCAATGATTGTTTCATTGGACGTTCGGGACGCCGTCGCAACTGCCGGTGCCGCCATGATCGCTGCCACCCCGGCGGTCGATGCTGCGAGAAATCGGCGTCGAGATGAATGAGTTTGCGATGTGCCTTCTGCGGATGATTGTGCGTCTGTCATTGGCCTGGCCTTTGTGAAGGGTTGAACGGTGACTCCGAGCCGGATCGCTCGACAACGGAACGTTATCTTTACCACTGCGTTCCACAGTTTGCAAGTCCGTTACTTTCGATCAATCTCCAGCACCGCGTGCAGGCCGTCTTCGAGAAATGTGAGCAACACTCGAATTTCACTGAATGAATTCAGCATTTCCAGTGACCCTCCGTTTTCTGCATCAGGAGCTGGCTGTTGCGGATGGTCTGCATTGCCATGAACGTCACACACCACTTTTCCGTCTTCCGTGCGCACATAATGGCCGCCGCATGGACAGCGATGAACACCGCCGTAAATTGATGATGCCGTTGCTGCCAATTGTTCAGGCGTTACTTCAGCATCGTCAGCATGTGAACTCGCCGCAACTCGCGCGGCGCTCGTAAGTGGGCCAATGTTGTCGATGCATGCCTGACGAGCCGCTTCGTCCCAACTCAGACGCATGGAGGGCATGATGCGATTCCATTGCTGGCGATGAATCGTCAACTGCGCATGAGTTGGTGATTCGCTGCGTGGTCGGGCACCTTTTGGGGCGGATTCCTTTGGTTGGTCGCCGTTGGATTCCTGTTGAGGAGCCTGGGGTTCCGGACCTGGGACAGGTCCGGTTACAAGTTGCTCCAGCGTCTGCAACTTGCTGGCGATGCAGACATTTGACCCGATGCGAGCGTAGAAAAATCGCCACTTGAGCGGACCCAGTGACAGCACAAACGATCGAACTTTCGTATCACCGATCTGGACCGTGTAAAAATCCTTCTTGAACGCAAACCAGCCGAAGTCTGTCTGTGTGCACGCTTCAATCGCCGCACCCTGATCCAGCTTTTCGAGAAACGCATCAACGACGGCAACGTCGTCAACGGCGACGTCGATATAAACCGGAGCCGTCAGCGAAGCGACAGCCATTCCGATGAAAAGCGTCTCACTGCCCAATGATCCCATTGTACCGCCGCGACCAAACATCTCGGGCAGCATTGATGTCAACTGCATATCGAAGGTTGGATCGTTGTCGCAGACGTGCAGCCCGATGCGGTTGCCAAGTCCCTTCGCAACGAACGTGTAAAGATCGCCTTCCTGAATACGCCCGCCCATCACGGAATTCAGACCAAACGGATCACGCCTGCGCATTGCTGCCTGTTGAGAGAAATCGTCGTCGAAAACCTCCCCGATAACGTTGCCATCATTGCGAACGAATAGGTTCATCAGCATCGCATCGTCAATGTCATCGCGTAATTTTCGTACCGATCCGTCGGCGATCAGTACCAAGCCGCCGCTCTGAAATCGGCCATGGAGAGCCGTTCGCATCTTGGCCAGATCCGGCATCATGTCACCGGGTTTGGTCCAGATGGTTTCAAATTCTGGCGATGCATCCAGTGCCATCACGGTGTTCGAAGTCCCGTCCGTCACATCGCGAAACGACACTTTACCGCCATTCGGTTCAAACAGCATGTCTTCACCCATGACAGTTTGATACGTCGTCATCCCGGGCTTTGAAGACTTGACACCCGGCGATTTGAAGACTTGTGGCATCCTTTCGATGAGCGTCTTGTTGTGCTCGCTGTCCCACGGTTCGTCCAGATGAAATTCCTTGTAGAGTTCAGCGTTCTCCAGATACGGCAACAGATGGACTCGCCAACTTAATAACGGCCGGCCACGTTCACTTTTGCTGTAGGCTGGAAACTGGTTGTGGACGTCGTGATAATTGTGCATCGCCAGGCCGATCTCCTTCAGATGATTCCGGCTAATATTCATTGACGCCGCGGCTGGCTCGTCTTTTGGCTTTTCCTGAGCGATTTCCCGCGGCGGTTCCCAGCCAGACTGTTCCAGCAGCCGCTGTTTGGCGATTGCGAAATTCAGCGACATGATCGCGTCACTCGTCACGTTTCCCGACAACAACTGCGGTTCGCCACCCAGCGCCATCGCCATCGATTGATACATCGAATTGTTGATCAGTGGCAGGACAATTGTTTCCAGCCGGTAGCGTTCCGGAGTCGCCTGAACTCGAACAGCAATCGGATCGAAAAACGTCCGCCAGTACTGGCTGTATTCGTTCACGAACTGCTTGTACGCATCGGCCTCAGTCGCCGTGACAGATGTTTCCGGAATCTCACAACACGGGATCAATGCCTCCGCATGCCCATGATGCGAACAAACCCCTTTACCATGCGACAACGAATATTCCCCGCCGCACTGACACTTCAACGCACCCTTGTCGAAACCATTCGGAAGACAATTCGCGTCTTCCAAATCGCGCAACGATTCAGGCCCGTGACCTTTCTCAATTTCATACATCGTCGCCGCATGGCTGATCATACGCAGATTGTTGAAACACTTCAGCCGCCGCAATTCCGTGAGTTTCACTGCCGGGCCGACGAGTCGCCGAATAAACGGATCGGACAGATAAATCAAACCGTCTTCTTCCGGTGCATCGGCTGGCATCAGCGTTCGCACATACGCAAACTCTTCCGACTGCCCGAGACTCTTCAATGACTCATTGGCTTGCCCTTTGATCAATTTCAACACTCGCAAAAACGCCGTGCGGGAATTGCTTCGAACATGCAGGCCCTTTTCCGGATACGCTGAAAACACATGCACTTCGCGATTCGGCGATGTCAGATGCACATAGGAAACACCTTCCGATGTCTCTTCCGTGCGAGTCACATTGGCGACCGTTTTTTCAGCCGCTGCAAGGTACGCATTCATCTGAGTCTTGAACACCAGATCCTGTTCATACCGAAACAGCAACGTGACATCACTGCCTTCGTTGACGAATGGATCACTGCCAGTGATGGCAATTTCTTTGACGACGAGATCATAAAACGGCCGCGCGAGCGGATTCGTTTCGATGGCCAGTTGCTGTCGTAATCGCTGCTCAGTATCGCGTGCAAACGCCTGCTCGCCCGATTGTGTGTAAAGATGCTTCGCGAACAGATTGCCGCCGTCGATGACGTCCAGCATACGACTTACGGATTTGAAGCGGATGTAGTATTGATCCGCCGGGACGTAATTCGCCAGCTTGGAAAACTTCGGCTGCTGACCTTTCAACATCTCAGGCCACGGATGACTGCTCACCGTTGGACCGGTCAGTTTCGCAATTTCAATCGACGGGGCCGCGTTGCTCGCGCCGTCTGGACGATTGACGCCTGAACCAGGTCGCATGGCGTCCAGTTGCAGACTTTCCTGAACGGCGAGCGAGCCGGAGAACAGGTTGAACAGATCGACATTCTCGCGCCGTTCGGCCGCAATTTGTCTTCGAGTCGGATCATTCAATCCCAGCAACTCAATCGCATCAAATCCTTCGCGTTGTCCCAACTTCAGAGCGACATACTGCAGGAAGACGTCCTTTGGATACATCTTCAGTTGCGCCTGTGCTTCTTCGAAGGTCCAGAGTGCAGTGGGCTTCGCGGCTGGCTCTGTATCCTGTGCAAACGATTGATGTGCCAGAATGAAGATCGAGGCCATCAGAACCCAACGCACGCAAGTTGAACCAATAAGTCTCGCCATAATCCAACTCTCCTGTTCGCTCGAACATCTGCCAGATCACAAATAGGGCAGATTGAGAATGCCCCCGCCGGAACTCCTACAGCATATTCATTCGTAGGAGAATTGTCATTTGTTTAAAAATTAGTTTCACGACGCCCGAAGTGCATGATGTTCGAAGTTGCTGCGTGTTGGATTGCCTGCTATTCCCGAAAAGCGACGTATATCACCGAAGTTTTCGGCTTCGCTGCGATCAAGATTCTATCGTACTCACCGATGACGTTCAGATCCACACCATTGAACTACCGAACTTTCACCGCACGGCCGAAGAGATTTCTCAGTGTTCCGACAAAGAGAAGTGGCTATACTTCTTAGTCAATGCCGAATATCTGGAGGCAGCAGAGATCAGCACACTGCTTCCTGGTCCTGAATTTGAAGAAGCAACTGGGGTACTGGCCATGGTTTCACAAACACCGGACGAACGACAATTCTACGAAGACCGTCTGAAGTTTCTGCGCGATCAAAACGCCCAGATCCAGCAGGCCCGGTTTGAAGGGCTGGAGGAAGGGCTGGAGAAAGGCATCGAACGAGGAACGCTTTCTGGCAAGATTCAGCTCCTTCAACAGTTGTTGGGTGACAATGAATTATCAACACTGGATTTGAGTCGCTATTCAATTGCGGAACTCTCCTTCCAATTGCAGGATCTGCAAAATCGCCTTCGAACTCGCGATGTCTGACGAACGGGTTATCTCAAATGTCGTTCAAGTGTGTCTATGATTTTGATGTTGTTGTCGTCGGTGCAGGTCACGCCGGAACCGAAGCGGCCCTGGCCGCCGCACGACTTGGTGCGAAAACCGCACTACTGACCATGAACTGCGACACTGTGGGCCAGATGAGTTGCAATCCTGCGATTGGTGGCGTCGCTAAAGGTCAGATCGTCCGCGAAATCGATGCGCTCGGTGGCGAAATGGGACGAGTGATTGATGCGACCGGAATTCACTTTCGCATGCTCAACAGCGGCAAAGGTCCGGCGATGCACAGTCCGCGCGCTCAGGCGGATAAGAAGGCGTATCAGTTCGAAATGAAGCACCGCGTTGAGCTGCAGGAAAATCTGACGCTCTGCCAGGAAACCGTCGAAGCTATTGAAACTGACGGCGGCAAGGTCACAGGCATTCGCGTTACAGGAGATGCGTTCTATCGAGCCCGCGCGGTGATTCTGACGACGGGCACATTTCTCAAAGCCATCATGCACACCGGCGAATCGAAAGCCGAAGGTGGTCGAGCCGGTGACAAGTCATCGCATGGCGTCTCCGGTGCATTGACCTCGCTGGGTTTTGAACTTCGACGATTCAAGACCGGCACTCCCGCGCGGCTGAATGGGCGCACGATCGATTATTCTCGCTGCGAGATTCAACCGGGTGACGAAACGCCCGAACCGTTTTCGTTTATGAACGACAAGATCGAGCAGTCGCAGATTCACTGTTATCTCACGAGCACGACTCACGAGATCCACGAGCTCATCCGCGCTAACCTGCATCGTGCTCCGATGTATTCGGGACAAATTCAATCGACTGGTCCGCGTTATTGTCCATCGATCGAAGACAAAGTCGTGCGGTTCGCCGACAAGACATCGCATCAGATTTTTCTGGAACCCGAAGGCCGCAACACGCAGGAAGTTTACGTCAACGGCATCTCCACGAGTCTGCCGCGCGATGTGCAGGATGAAATCGTGAAGAGAATTCCGGGCTGCGAAAATGCGCAAATCATGCGCTACGGGTACGCGGTCGAATACGACTTCGCTCCGCCAACGCAGTTGTATCCAACATTGGAAACGCGACTCGTCGAAGGCTTGTATTTCGCGGGCCAAATCAATGGCACAACAGGTTATGAAGAAGCCGGTGGCCAGGGCTTGCTCGCGGGACTCAATGCGGCATTGAAGGTACAGGGCAAGGGACCGTTTGTGCTCGACCGCAGCCAGGCGTATCTTGGCGTGCTGATTGACGATCTCGTCACGAAAGGCGTCGATGAACCCTATCGCATGTTCACATCGCGTGCCGAGTACCGTCTTCTGCTGCGACAGGACAACGCCGACCGCCGGCTCACGCCGCTGGGCATCAAAATCGGCAGCGTCTGCTCCGCACGAGCCGAACGATTCCGGCACTATGACGAGGAACTTCAACGTGGATTTGCGGCCATGAGCAAACTCCGATCACTCGGAGCGACGTTGGAAGAACATTTGCGTCGAAACACGATCACGTGGGACGAAGTCTATCAGCAGTTCCCACAAGTTGCGGCAATGAATCTCTCCGCCAACACACGACGACAGATGATGATCGAAGCTCAGTACGCCGGATACGTCCGTCGCCAGGAAACCGATATCGCACGACTGCAGAAAGTCGATTCGGTCAACATCCCACCCGTGTTCGACTACCTTGCCGTGCCACAATTGCGTCATGAAGCCAAAGAAAAACTCAACCGCCTCCGCCCCACAACCGTCGGCCAAGCCAGCCGAGTCAGCGGTATTACGCCAGCCGATATTGCGATTTTGATGTTCTATCTGAAACCGGCGAGTAGTTGAGAATCGATCACGAACGGAAGACGATTTTTACCAGCTTGTCGATACTTTCGGAGTCGGACGAGATGCAAAACGTCTTCTCAGAAAAAAGCAGGTATCGAGCGGTAAGTGCTGGCGATTTCAGCATTTGTCCCCCGAATTCCAGTTCCTTTGTCACGTCCAGACCGAATCGTTTTGACAGTCTGAACTGTGCTATGGTATTCTCACCGCATGGCAATCAATCTTCCCCCAGATATTGAGCGGTCTGTTCGACGTCACCTTTCATCAGGGCAGTTCCAAACTGTTGAAGATGTTCTGCGTGCTGCCCTTCATCAGTTCGATGAAGGCGTTCGCCTGCCACAAGGCGTCGCAGGGGCCATCCAAAGAGGATTTGTGGACCCGGTGCGACGAACGTGCTGTTCCCAGTGTGCAAATTCGGAAGAACTCCGGCCGTCCTTTCGACCGAAAACTCCGACCACCGCCCCATTGGGCGTGACAGACCTTTACTTCGGGGGGTAGGATTTTAGGCATGTCGCTTATGCAGTCGCATTGATTCCGCACTAAGCGAACCTGACACGCGGCCCCACGAAGCGGAAAGGTTCAACGCACAATCTCTACGTCCGGCTAATCGCCCGCCGCATAAATCGCAATTCGCTACATTTACACTGGAGCATCAACAGCAATGCCACAAGTTTCAACAGGCTTCGTCGATGGCAGTCGCCATGACTACGAGGAAGATCAAAACCTTATGGTTCGCCTCAAGCAACTCCAGTCGCAGGGACTCGAAGGCCGGAAATTGGTTGACGCTTTATTAACTGATGATTGGGGGCCGCCACCTAAATGGGTCACGATCCAAGATGGCGAAACTGAGGTGACTATTTCATGCTAAACACGAGTACACGAAAACGTGGATGATTTACCTCTTTCACGCCACATGACGATTGATGCGACTTTGTCCCCATTGAAAAAGCGTCAAGCTATTCACCAAAGACCGCTGGCAATGGCGAAACTGTGCTTGGGACGAATACAAAGTTGAAGAACGCGAAAGGGTCGCAGGAACCGATAGCCAAATGGCCCGAAGAGTGCCGCGCACTATTCGTTCCGGCCCCGTTCTTGAGCTGCCTGTCTACAACTGATTCGACCACGATTGAACCCAACGCAGCTCATTCGGGGTGAGCGGTGGATCGAGCGGGGCGTCGTATTTGACGGACAGATCGTAGCGAGCTCGCTGGTAGACGATATTGAAAACGTCCTGAAGTGGCACGGACGCATCTGCGTCCCCGAGCTTGAGCGGAATCGGAATCACAGGCAGCTTGTCATTCAGGGTCCATGCTTAAACTTCACACTTCGGTCTAAGTTTTGCGCGGCTGATGATGGCGTAGTCGTCTCCGGCTGGCAGCGTTCCGACAACCGGCAGTCGCATTCCGCCTCGCTTCCGTCGGGCTCGCCCCGATGGAGCGCAAACTGGCAAGCTACCAAAGGCTTCCTTTCATCGCTTACTGCTCTCCGCCGGGCTCGCCCCGGTGGAAGCCGCGATTGACCGGCTGTTGCGTGCCCATCAGCCAGCCAATTGTGATCCCATCGGGGCAAGCCCGATGGAAATCGTATCTGCGTGGCGGCGAGTGTGGTAGCATCTCAATTGTGATCCCATCGGGGTAAACCCGAAGGAAATCTCGCCTGCGTTGCGGCGGGTTTGGTAGCTGCTCATTTGTGATCCCATCGGGACGAGCCCGAAGGAAATCGCATCTGCGTGGCGGCAAGTGTGTAGCATCTCAATTGTGATCCCGCCGGGATGAACCCGGCGGAAATCTGCTATGCTGCCGGGTGGATTTTAAAATCACGTTCCTTTTGGTACGTCGCTATGCAGCCGCTCTACACGCCCGACAATACGACGACCGCTTACCAGTTAAACTGGAGCGTGGCGCTATTTGGAACAGACGAATTTCCGCCAGCAGACAAATGGCTGAGCGAACTGAAAGTGGTCGCGGAATCTGATGGCGTTCGCATCCTTGAACATCACATTGCTGCCGCCAATGTGATTCAGTTTCTGGTCAGCTCCAAACGCACATCGCTCCGTCGCAGATAGTCCGCTCTTTGAAAGGGCGGTGGCAGTACTTGATTCGAGATACGAATCCGAAGGCGTTGCGGCGGAACTATTCCATCGGCAGCGTCGGAGTAGCCAACAGTGATGTACTTGCAAATTATGTCGCTCGACAGCCAGAGAATCACCCGATGGCCGATCGTCGGGTACAGGAACGAATAGAAGCACTGCAGTTTCATGATTCGGGACTCGATTTTGGCAGGGAACGATTCAGCAGCCACGGTCGATTTG
>JBDNFT010000735.1:0-4532 GCA_041689695.1 Planctomycetaceae bacterium
GGCTACTATAATCGCAAATCAAGTGCCATTGGGCATTATCGCGAACCGGGACGTTTAGACGGCCGACGACCTCCGAGCGATATGGATTCAGACTTCAGTGATTCGAGCATCGGAAGCGTACTGTAGGGCTTTTCTGCGCTCACGTACCACACAACCGGGATGCCGTACAATGCCTGTTGCACGTGTTCAAATACGCTGGCTCGGGCCGTTTCTGCGGTTGCGTTTCCTTGTACGAACAACACGCGGGGATCGAGTTCGATGACTTTGGCCCAGACTTCTTTCTTGTCGATGCTGAGCGACAATTGCATCATCGCTTTTGTAGATTCCAGGCTGGGACCGGCTGGAGTTTGGGGTTGCTGGCTGCGAGGAGTTCCGGGGCGAAATGTCGATTGGCTCAGCGTGTTTCCCGCGCCTTCGGCATACTGCAATTTCAATACGGCCGATGCCGCTGGCGTCACGGTGAGTCCTTCGGCAGTGAGGCGATCTGTCAATGTGCTTCCAAGTTCCTTCTTCGTTTGTGCCACATCACCGAAGCGCACGGAAGCAACGTCAATGTCCAGCGAGACTTCGCCATTTTTCGGACTCAACGTCGCAGCGCCACCGGATTCGACAACTGCCAGAGCGTTTTCGATCTTGTCAAAGGGGATTGACTGCGCACGAAGCTCAGGAAAGTTGCGAGGTCCATCGCTGATGATGAGAAAATCTCCCGCCACTCGACGTTCGGCGTTATTAGTGAATTGATATTGATCCTCCGACGGAAGCACTGCCATGAGCCAGACGACTCGCTTTGATTGCCGGTCAACCAACAACTGGCCATCCAGCAGGATGTATTTACCGCCCTTCATGAACTGAATTTTCTGTCCATGATACAGCACATCATTGTCGGCAATGCTTTGCAATTTTCCTGGCAGCATGATCTGTTCGGACTCCGCTCCGGTTGCCGCATCAATAAACACGAGGACCGTTTCCCACTGGCTCGTCTGCAGCAGGCAAATCTGCGTCCCATCGTCGGTAGGCGTGATGGAAGAATGCGTGCCGCCCCCAGACGAGAGCGAGTTTCCGTTTTCGGACGTTTTTTTCAGGGAGACCTCGCCCACGCATGTTCCCAAATCTAAATCAAAAGTTGTCAGCGTGTTGTTCGAGTTAAGACTGTAGAGATAGCGTCCACCGAGGCTTAAACTGTTATTTTTGAAGTCCAGGTCTTTCTCGGTGATCAACTGACTGATGGTCTGCCCGGTTTCCGCATGGACGACGCGAAGCTGCTTTCGAATCTTTCCATCGACATGGACGAAGCCTGCGACAACCAGTTCGGTGGGAGATCGAAATGCCATGTGAATGATAATGTCCTCGGCATTCGTTGTGAGCTGCATGACTTTTACTGGCTGGGGTGACTGCGGCGTCCAGATTTCGACAGTGCCGCGCGGCTGATGCAGCGAGACTGCCAGATAACGTCCATCGGGACTCAGCGCACGTTCTCCGTGTCCGGCGATCTTTGTTGGAAATCCACCAACAACCTTGTTGGTCAGAAGATCCACGACATTCGCTTTTTCAACATTCGATACATAGATGCCAGCCAGCAAAAACGAACTGGGCGTGGCCGGATACAACAACCCGTCCTGGTCACCTTCAAAGTTGTAATTCCACTTTGGCTTGGCAGGCCATTCGATAGGATTCCGCGATGGATCCACCGTTGCGCTCCAGGCAACTTTCGTCGATGGAGAAAACGCAGGGACAGGCGACGTCACAGGTGGCGCGACGGTTGTTGGCATCTGTGTGCTGCCAGTGATCGGCGGCATGGCGGCTGCCGGATTCATCGGCATTCCAACGGGATCGACTGGCGCAGGCGACGTGGCTGAATGCGCGACGGCGGCTGGATTTGCGATGGCAGCGGGCGTCAGGGAGTTGTCCGCAACACTCGCGCCTGCCACAGTCGATTCGTCGCCGCCTTTTCCCATCATTCGAACAGCGACGAACGCGACAATGCCAATGACCGCAACGGCCGCGAGTCCGCCGATGACCAGAAACAGCTTGCCGGATCCGCCGCCGGTTGCGGCCTTTGCATTCTTGACCGCTGTCGGACGTCCGGATCGAGGCGGAAGTTTTTTGGGAGGCAGTTCAGCCTGTGCAATCAGCCGGTGACCACACGATCGACATTTGAATGGTTGCCCTTCGCGTTCATCCGGAACGTTGTGTGTGTGTGATAACATTGGTCACATTCGACGCGAATCGCCATCGTCATTCCTCTGGCAGCAGAACAGTCGGTGCATAGGTGCATAATCGAACATACCGACGAGATCGTATCGTCCGCTCCGCCGGGTTGCTACCAACACGGACATATCGCTACGGTCAGACATGAGCGCGGCAAGTTATCTCTCCAGCGATCCTGAGGAACAGTCTCGAAACAAAGTACGTCAGCCTTTCCAGGCTGATTTGTTCTGATTCATGTCAGGCTAGAAAGCCTGTCGTACTTTTCGGGACTGTTGCTAAGCGGTGAGTTAGCACCGCTAAAACTTCGAAGTGCTGCGTAAATGGGAACATGTCAAACGGTTGCAGCGATTCGATCTGATAGTCTGCTGCGATACGTGCAATATCTCGGTTCAGTGTTGCTGCGTTGCAGCTGGAATAGAGTAGCAACCGAGGCCGCAACGCTTGAATGAGCGCCACGGTTGCAGCATCAAGGCCTCGACGAGGCGGGTTGCATACGATCACATCAAAATCCCGCTCAGGGAGTCTGTCGGCAGTGATTGCTTCGAGACTGCGACATTGAAACTGCACATTGGTGCGACTGTTTCTGTTGGCCGCTTCCGTCGCACAGGCGATCGCATTGGCGGAAACATCAATACCAACGACAGTACGAGCATTGGCTCCAGCCGTCAGGGAGAACGCCCCCGCGCCGCAGTAAAGATCGAGCATACTCTCTGCCGCCTGATCGCGTAGGATCGAACCTGCGGCCGCATACAACGCCGCCGCGACTTCGTAATTCGTCTGCAGAAAACTCTGCGGACCAAAGAGCAGTTCCGTATCGGCAAAGCCAATCGGAAGATTTGTCTGCTCTGAAATTAGAATCTCTTCGGGGCCGGTAATCGTCGAAGATCGCGCGGGTTGCAGATTGATCGACATCACGCCGACGAGTTGCTTTTCGAAATCCGTCATTTTACGCCAATAACTTCGAATCCGATCCACAGCTTCACGTGATCGCAATACGAATTGGACCATTAACTGCCGATGAGATGGCGAACAGGTGATGACCACGAATTTCAGTTCACCGCGATCGGACTGCATGTCGTATGGCGACAGCTTTGTTTCGCGAATGATCGCAGGCAATTGTTGAGTAAACTCATTGATCAGCGCATGATGCAGCGGGCAGTCATTAACAGCGACGATTTTCTGCTGATCGTCGTAGAAGCCCAATTGCGGCTTATCGAAAGTTCCGGTCACGGCCAGCTTTGCCCGAATGCGACTGCCAGCGACGTCGCGACATGGCACAAACGGGTGTATCAGCGCATCGGGGAATAACTGCCTTAGCGCGGCGGTCTTTTGCTCCAGCGTCGCTTCGTATGCATTGTCGAGCAAACTACAGGAGCGGCAGTGGTGAGATTGAAAGTGTTGGCAGTGCATCACGGTTTTGGAATTCGATTCAGCGTGTAATAAGCAAAAGGATGCAGCAGTGGTTCGCCGTCCAGGCTGCGGACACCGGGAACAGAAAGTTCATGCACGAAGAGTTCTCGCAGTCCTTTTATCTTCAATCGCACGCTTAAACCGTCTTCTGAAACGACCGCGTGTGTGATGGCAAGATCCTGCTTCTGGATTTCGTCGCTGCCGTAGGATGATTGGTACAAGTAGGTGTAACTGTTCATCGCATATGACGCTGGATCGGCGGCTGACTTTTTATCCACCGGCGTTGTGAAGACTAACTCAAAGCCATCAGGCTGAGACTTCATTTCTTTGATCTCAAAAGGCACTTTTCCAGTCCACACCAATCGCTGCAGGCCGTACGACGCCGTCCCGAGACTGCTCCAGCCACGATTCGTCAGCCCCACAAAAATGCTGCCATCGGTTCCCTGAGCCATCCGCAACACGGCCGACGCAAAACCGCTGCGAAACGGAAAGCATGCGCCCTGATATTCGCCATCGATCTTTTCGAGGAATACGCGATTCATGCCGGCCTGAGTGAACTCGCCGACAAACAGTTGTCCTGCAAACGGTCCGAACTTTCCATCACTGGCATCCAACATAATGTCGGTCGTGGACTGTCCCATCTTTTTGTACGGAAACCACACAGCTGGTGGGACCAGTTGAGGAAACGATTTCATGGCATCAGGAAATGGAACTCCATCCGGGACGCTCTTTACACCCTGAATCGTGGAGCCCGGCTGACTCATCGACGCCAATGCCTCGGCGTGATGAAAGAAAGCTCCGTCGCGCATGTGATGCAACGTATTCGTGCCCACCCAGTTGCCTTGCTGGTCGGTATAGAACATATCGCCCGACGCATTCGCACCAAGACCGCTCGGCGATCTCATGCCGGCGCA
>JBDNFT010000736.1:0-4225 GCA_041689695.1 Planctomycetaceae bacterium
TCGTAGCGAAAGTCGCCAAGACTTTCGGCGATTTAGGGAGTATCCGAAACTCTTGACGATTTTCGCTACTAGTAAACTTGATGTAGACAAACCACTAGTCTGAGCTTGGGAATCTGGAACAGGTATTGCCGGAGTTGGATGAAACCGGCACAATTCGCAAGTGCTGATCAGGTCATTTGAAAAAGCAGGGAGCGCTATGACAAGGATGTCAGGCAAGCGGAAGAAGATATGCATCGTCGGTGCGGGGCCGGGCGGGCTGGCGAACGCCATGCTGATGGCTCAGGCCGGCGCTGATGTCACGTTGTTCGAACGGGCCGATCGAGTCGGCGGGCGCTGCGCGGCGATTGAAGCGGACGGGTTTCGGTTCGATACGGGCCCCACGTTCTTTCTCTACCCACGAGTCCTGGACGAAATCTTTCAGTCCGTCGGTCGCAACCTTTGGCAAGACGTGCCGATGACACGACTCGATCCTCAGTATCGACTCGAATTTGGCGCGGGCGGGCGCCTTGATGCGACGCCTGATCTTAAGCGAATGCATGCTGAGATCTCGCGTATCGCGCCGCAGGATGCAGACTCGTTCGAACGCTTCATGAACGAGAATCGAACCAAGCTGGAACGCTTCCGACCCATTCTGGAATCGCCCTGCAGCAGCATGCTCGATCTGCTGCGACCATCGGTCCTGAAGGCGGCTCCATGGGTTCGGCCGTGGCGATCTGTGGCTGATGATCTGGGCAAACACTTTTCTGATCCCCGACTGGTCACTGCGTTTTCGTTTCAGTCCAAGTATTTGGGGATGTCGCCGTTTCAGTGTCCAAGTCTGTTCACCATTCTTGCGTTTCTGGAATATGAGTACGGCGTGTTTCATCCGACCGGTGGCTGCGCGGCCGTCAGCGAAAAGATGGCCGACATCGCTCGCGACATGGGAGTTGACATTCGCCTTGATGAGCCCGTGGAAAAATTGCACTTCGACGGACGCAAGGCGGTTGGCCTGAAATCTCGCACCGGCGATGTCAGCTTTGATTCGCTCGTTATCAATGCCGATTTTGCTCAGACGATGAAGACGCTGGTGCCGGACAATCTGCGAAAGCGTTGGAGCAATAACAAGATCGACCGCAGCAAATACTCGTGTTCCACCTTCATGCTGTATCTGGGAATTGAAGGTCGATACGACCACCTGCCGCATCACACGATTTATATCGCGAAGGACTACCAGAAGAACCTTGACGAAATCGATCGCCTGAAAGTCCTCTCTGAAGATCCGTCATTCTATGTTCAAAACGCTGGCGTGACCGACAGTTCGCTGGCGCCGAGTGGCATGAGCACGCTGTATGTGCTGACTCCGGTCTCGAACAAAAGTCCCAACATTGACTGGAAGTCGCAGACTCAGACCTTCCGCAAGCGTGTCCTGCAGCAGATGTCCAAACTTGGGCTACACGATGTCGAAGACCGCATCCGGTTCGAGAAGATTGTGACTCCCGATGACTGGGAGAACAGCTATCAGGTGTTCCGCGGAGCGACGTTCAACCTTGCGCATAACCTGGGACAGATGCTGCACGCGCGACCCAGAAATCGATTCGATGATCTGAAGCAGGTCTACCTTGTCGGTGGCGGGACGCATCCAGGCAGCGGCTTGCCAGTGATTTATGAATCCGCTCGAATTTCCGCCCGCATGATGTGCGATGAACTGGCTCTACCGTTTCCGGAATTCAATTCGTCACCAGCAACGATTCCATTTGCGACTCCTCAGCGGAGGGCCGCATGATGGAGCCTGTTGTTTTGCCGCCGATTGGAGTTTCGGAACCGGTTCGGCTGCGACTGCACGTGTCTGATTCCTTTGATGACTCGGCGACTGCTAACTCGGCACCAGTCAAGACGCCTGCACCTGGGGCCGCTGCTCTTGCGGAGGGCGCAGTCTCGGATTTCGGTGGGAGCGCATTCAAAGTTGATTCTCGGGAGGGCGAGGCTCCTGCCGAGCCGACGACCTGGGGAAATGCACGGCTCGGCAGGAGCCTCGCCCCCCCATCTTCACAATTACACGCGACTGCACTCCTTGCGGACATGGTGCGTGATCAGGTACGTGCGGCGCGAATGGCTCAGGCTGGTTGGTCTAACCAATCCCTGAAGCAGCGGCTGAAGATCTTTACATCGCTGAGGCAGATGATTGCCGCTGATCCTCGATCGCTGGCTTTGAAAGTCAATCGTACAAACGTCGCGGAAACACTTGCGGCTGAAGTACTGCCGTTACTGGATGCCTGTCGGTTTCTGGAATCCGAGGCGACCCGCATTCTGGCTGAGAAGCATGTTGGCAACCGTGCGCGGCCGATGTGGCTTTGGGGTACATCTGTTGTCTTGCGGCCGGAACCGATAGGTGTCGTATTGATCATCGGGCCGTCTAATTACCCTTTGCTGCTGCCAGGCATTCAGGCTCTCCAGGCAATCGCTGCGGGCAACAGCGTACTCATCAAGCCCGCTGCGGACTGCTCAAACGTTTTGAGTCTGCTGGTTCAGATGGCGACTTCCGTCGGAATGCCAAGCGACGTGATTCAATTGCTGCCTGAATCCTCAGAGGCCGCAACGATTGCGATTCAGCAACATGTCGACAAAGTGGTGCTGACCGGATCCGCCACGACCGGGCAGGCCGTTACTCGAGCACTCGCCGATTCGCCAACGGCTTCGGTGATGGAACTTTCCGGCTGCGATGCCGTCTTTGTTCTGGATGACGCAGATCCGGACCTTGTCAGCGATTGCCTTGTGTTCGGGTTGACGCTGAATGCCAGCCGCACCTGCATGGCACCTCGTCGAGTGTTCGCGAACGACCAACTGGCGGATGAGATTCTGAAATTATTGAAGTCTAAGCTTTCACAACGGCAGCATGAGAAAGCGGCTCCCGGACAGAACGCGAATCTCAGCGACATCCGTGCATTGAGATTTGCCGCATCGAAGATTCAGGATGCTGTTTCCTCCGGCGCAAAGTTACTCACAGGGGAACTCAACACTGGAAGCGGCCAACCGGAACTTCGGGGCGTGGCGATTCTTGACTACGTGACCGCAGACTTGTCTGTCGCTCAGTCGGATCTCTTCGCGCCGGTGCTTTCGATGATTCGAGTTCCCTCCGAGAACCAGGCTCTGCTGGAGAATGCCAAGTGCCCCTATGCTCTGAGTGCCACCGTCTTCGGGTCGCCGCAGCGCTGTCAGCAGTTTGCTCGTCGAATTGATGCGGGCTGCGTGGTGATCAACGACATGATCGTGCCAACGGCCGATCCAAGAGTTCCGTTTGGCGGTCGAGGTCTAAGCGGCCATGGATTGACTCGAGGCGAAGCGGGGCTGCTGGAGATGACTCAGATGAAGACTATTGTCGCGTCTCGCCGCTGGTTCAAGCCGCATCTGCAGTCGCCAACTCCGGCCGACACGGATGTTCTGGAACAATTGATTCGCCTGGAGCACGCGAAGAGCCCACTGCATTCACTGAAGTGTGTTCCAGGAATGATCAAGGCTACCTTGGTTCAGATGAAATTCAGACGTGATCGTAAGGCGTTGACTTAACAAGTTTTTGGTAGCGAAACTCGTCAAGAGTTTCGGCGAACCAGCGACTTGCCAGCCATTCGCCGAAAGTCTTGACGACTTTCGCTACATCAATTCAGAACAGCAACACTCGAGGGAATGGAATCATGAAGACTCAATCGGATGTCATCGTTGTCGGCAGCGGACTTGCCGGGCTGTCAACGGCGTGTACTCTGGCAGCTCGCGGCTATTCCGTCACGGTCGTTGAAAAGAACGAATGGCTGGGAGGCAAGGCCGCATTGCTGGAAGACAAGGGCTACCGTTTTGACATGGGGCCAACGATCCTGACTTTGCCTTCTGTTCTGCGCCGAGTCTTCACAGAAGCAGGACGTAAGCTGGAAGACTATCTCGATATGGTTCGCCTGGATCCGCAGTGGCGATGCTTCTTCGAAGACGGCAGTCAATTCGATCTGGTGGAATCTCTTCCGGAAATGAAAAATCGACTGCGAGACTTCACCGGTTCCGATCGAACGGGCAACGGCTATGATGCGTTCATGAAGATCTCGAAGCAACTGGACGACGTATCCAATCGCTTCTTCTTCTGGAAAAGTGTCGGGGGCATCGCTGACACGATGAACGTCAAAGAGTCGTTCTCGCTCAAGGTGCTGCGAGATGTCCTGAGCCTTCGCTTTGGTCGCACGGTGGCCGGATTGGTTCGCTCCCA
>JBDNFT010000737.1:0-6085 GCA_041689695.1 Planctomycetaceae bacterium
GTCCGATTTCATCAAGGAATACCGTGCCGGTTCCCGCTGTGCTCAGCACGCCTTCCTGGCCGTTCTTCGTTCCGAAGAGTTGTGCTTCAAGAAGTTCGACAGGACGTGTTCCACAACTGACGGCGAGAAATTTTTCGTCCTTGTTCGGTCCAGCCACGTGGATTTCACGAGCAAACAATTCTTTGCCCGTGCCAGTTTCGCCTACGAGCAGTACGTTGGAATTTGTGGCGGCAACTTTGCGAATCGTCTTCAGCAGATCCTGCAAAGCTGCGCTGGAACCAACGACCTGATCAAATCCCGCGCTGCGGGCGAGATCTTTTCGCAGACGCTGATTTTCGCGATACAGATCCTGGAACTTAAACAGTCGCTGCAAGCGTTTTACCAGTTCCTCAAAGCGAACGGGCTTCACGAGATAATCAAAAGCTCCCGCAGTAAAAGCTTCGACTGCATTTTCTACAGTCGCGTATGCGGAGATAATGAGGACAAAAATTGCCGGATTGATGCGGTGCAGTTGTCGCAGCACTTTCACACCGTCGCCATCGGGAAGTTGAATGTCACAAATTGCGACATCGTAGTCACGCTCCTGAGCGACGCGAATCGCTTCGGCCGCCGTGGCTGCGGTGCGGACTTCAAAACCTTCCCCCATCAGGAATTCTGCGAGTGTCTCGCGAATGATAGGTTCGTCTTCGACAATCAGAATGGATTTACGTTGAGCAATAGTTCCCGACACAGTTTTCAGCTCCGGACATTGACAAAAAACATTACACCGTGGTTCAAACGACGGACGGTCCTTGTCCAGATCGGATTCCCAAACTCTATTCAGAAAGCTAATAGTAGCGTTTTTTGAACGGCAAACGAATCAAATTGCCATTCTCCTTGATTTTTTTGGGCGGCTGTGGGCAAAAGCCCTTACAAACGCCATCAGAATCTGAGAATTCTGGCAACAATCGCAGCCCGATTTTGGCAAAGTGTATGATCGGAGTAAACTCCCGCCGTGTCCAGCCTGCAGCCGAACAGGCGATTTGCCGTTTCACTTTTGCATAACGAATTGCGATGCATACCTCAAAACTTGTCAACAATCTGAAGCCTTCCGAAACTCTGGCCGCCGCTGCCAAAGCACGCGACTTGCGATCAAAAGGCGTCGATGTGATGGAGTTTACTGTTGGTGAACCCGACTTTATTACTCCTGAGCATATTCGTGAAGCCGCAAAAGTTGCCATGGACGCCGGTCATACCAGATATACGGCCGCAACTGGGATTCAAGAACTGAAGCAGGCAATTTGTGATGCGTTCAAACGCGATCATGGGGTGAGTTATAAACCGTCTGAAGTCACCATTTCAAATGGGGCTAAACATTGTCTTCACAATGTGCTTGTCGCGTGTTGCGAGCCAGGTGATGAAGTACTCATTCCGACACCATACTGGGTCAGCTACTCGGCGCTCGTGGAACTTGTCGGTGCAATTCCTGTGATGATTGAAACCACCGAGCAGGAAGGTTTCTTTCTGTCGCCGGAAAAACTTCGCGCGGCAATTACACCGAAAACTCGCATGCTGATGCTCAACAGCCCCAGCAACCCAACAGGCGGAGTCTATCCGGTCGAAGTGCTTGAAGGCTTGGCGAAGGTTGCCGTAGAAAAAAACATCATCGTGCTGTCGGATGAGATCTACGACAAGCTGATTTACAGCGGTCACACCTTCAAATCGTTTGCATCATTCGGCGAAGAAGTCAAAAAGCGCACAGTGATTGTCAACGGAGTCAGCAAGGCATACGCCATGACCGGCTGGCGAATTGGCTGGACACTGGCTCCGGAAAATGTGAGCGGTGCCATCAACAAGTTGCAAAGCCAGCAGACGTCCAATCCTTGCAGTGTCAGTCAGTATGCGGCGCTTGCGGCACTCAATGGACCGCAGGCATGTGTGTCTGACATGTGCAAAGAATTTGCTGTTCGCCGTGACTATGTTACTTCACGCTTAAAGGCGATTCCGGGAATTACTTTTGCGGAACCCGGCGGTGCGTTTTACGTCTTCTTCAATATTGGCAGCTACTACGGCAAACGTATTGGTGGCGGTGAGCCTGTCACGAATGCCACAGACTTCTGCACCGCGTTGCTGGAACGAGCGCACGTTGCTCTTGTGGGCGGTGATGCGTTTGGTGCACCGGATTACGTGCGTTTGAGCTTTGCGGCGTCTCTTGAAAACCTGACCAGGGGCCTTGATGCGATCGAGAAATTCCTTATACCGCACACGGCATGAAATGAGGCTGGCGAGCCGGAAACGGGAGTCTTCGGTAAGAGCAGTTTCTTCAGGGGACTGACGTCCCCTGCTCGCCCGATAGACTTTTGTTCGGACAACGTAGAGCATAAATCCATGGCTGCGCGATGCGCCAAGAGATTCTCCTGAAAATCACCGCACCGAGAATAGTCGCTGCAATTTTGAGAAACATCAAAGAAGCATCAGGGGTATCTTTGATGCAGACGTCAAGGACGTGTCGCATGATTTCGTCCTGAAAGCATCAACGAAAAACATCCATTCGTTACTTTAAGATTGAGGTTGGTCAGGATGGTCTATCAATTCTTACATCAAAGAGACCTGGTGTTTCCTGGCAAGCCCGCAAGTTCAGTTTTCAAAATACTGTGCAACTTGAACAGCAATTGCCAGAACTGCGCGATCAACCGTCTGTGGCACGCCTTGACCATCGCCGTTTCTCTTCCTTTCAAAGAACCAATCCCTAATGTCTTCGCCTTTTCCAGACGTCGCGGCCGTATAGAGTGCCGACCAAATTGCATCTGCTGCTAGATCGCCCCGACTTTGTGCTCGCATCCCTATGCCTGCCGTTGCCGTCCGCAGCACGCAAATCAATCGATGTTCATTAATCGGCCTTGGCACGAATCGCCAGTCGTGACTTGCTTCGAATTCCAAAGCAAGTTCGATCCAGGAGTCCTTGTCGTCCTCCGTAATCGCTTTTAGCTTATCAATGGCGCCTTTCACGGTAAATCTGCTGGCAACCTCACTCCATGCTTCCTTTGACAGAAGTAGTTGACGTAAGTACCGGTCGGCAGGATTGATGCCCGAAAGAAACTTTCTCTCGATTGAGTTTTTATACGGCTCAAGAGTTCGATGAATCACATCCCTGCAGAGTTCTCGAATGACCCACCAGTTGCCACGCCTCTCCCTAAACTTTATCCACGCTTGCATGCGGGGATCTGCAGATTTCGGATCAAGCGGAATAGTGGCGCCATGATTGAAGACGGACCGCTCGGAATAGAGCCCTCTCACCCATTCGTCAAGCCCCGGATAATCGTCGTAACGAGATCGCAGGCTCTTGTAGACATTTCTCGGGTAGTCGTCCTTTACGTCCAACACTGCTTCAAGACACGCACAGTACGCTGCAAAATCCTGTTCATGAGGCGAATGAAGAAAATCACCCCATTGAGTGCGGTAAAGATGGAAACAAGCAACCGCAAGATTATCGAACGGGTTCTTGAAAAATCGATCACATAGTGTTTGGTGGGTCGCCTTTTCCATGCTCAGATTGAACATACTTCCTACTGTGCGTAGGGCCAGAGGTGGTGGGAAGCGGATCGAATCACAGCGCTCAATGAATCGCCCCGATTTCGTTACAAGTTCAACCATGTTGCTCGGCGAGCTTGTGAGCTTGAATCCGACATAACTTAGCGCTTCGGATGGCACTCGCCAGTCATTCGTCTGAAGGCCGAGAAAATAGAAAACCCCAACAAGCCGACTGATGTGCTCCTCGATCCATGAATCGTCGTCAGTGACAACGATGGAGCCTCTCGCCTCTTCGCCATCACGCTCCGACCCTACGTCCGGAAAGTCGCGAAACATCTGCAGCCACGATGGCCGGTTGGTTGAGAACTCGTTTTGCCAGACCGCATCGTCATCAGGCATCACTGTAATTCGACCAACTTTGAAATTCTCTCGGCGCGATGACCCTTCGCGAATGCGCACTCTGAGAAATACGTACACAGTCTTTGGCTTCTGATTCTGCACATCTCCTCCCACATTATTTATGTTGGTCCCGGCCTGTCGAACCGAATCCAAATCATCAGCTGAAATCAACGCTTCACTTCCCGCGATGTTTAGTCATCTATTGCCCGTTGAATCCAATTCTCCACATCGGCAGCAATTGGGGCGATTAACGATCCAATCACGATGCGTTGACCAGACAACCATCTGCTCTGTATTGCCATTGGCCAGTATGCCAACTGTCCGTTAGAATTGTGTCGAAAGCCGATGATTGGCCCACCGCTCATTCCAACGACGCTTTCAAGGTCAACGTTGGAATGAATCTTTCCGTAAAACTGGGGACGAGATGACGGGGTCACACCGTCTGGTTCAGCACATGATTGCAGGAAGATTACAACCGGATTTTGAAATGTAACGACCGCTTCGCGACTGTCCTTGGTGAACGTCCGTTGTTGAGCCTCGCAGTTTGGCAGGCCAATCATTGCAAAAAAGTCGAACTGCATATCGCCAGCATGAACCCAGTTCGCTTTCGTAAAAGGTAAGATTGTCTGACTGAGTAAACGCTGGACCAATTCGGGGAGCAATGCAGCCGCAAAGTCTAAGCCCACAGTGGCGTCATATTCATGAATTGCCGGGGCATCAAAGCAGTTGAACGGGATCCGTTCTTTGCAAACAGATTCGGACCCCCAGGTATCAAACAAACTGTGGGCTCTTGATACGATGCCAATACTCTTCATTCGGCGTGCGTAGTCGCTGAAGACGTGCCCAGCCGTGATGAGGCTAAGTGTTGGAATCTCAGGATGAAGCTGCATCAAGAACGCGGATGCGCCATAGAAAGTTGGATGTTGAGTGAAGTCACCACTTGAATTAGTGGCGCCTTCATACCAGCCAATTCCAACCAAATGTCGGCAAAAAAAAGCGAGGATTGCAGATTCGTTTTCCATGAACGCGGCCCCACCTTGCATCACGGCACATCAACATTGACCTGCGGTGTAAGATCGCTTGATGAATCGGGGTCCAGCAAAGATGCGTCTGTCGTCTCCACGCTCTTTGCGTCGCCATCCTCATTGTCAGACTTTTGTTGAATTAAGCTATGGAAGAATTGTTCAATGTCTTTCCCCTTGATAGTTGCAACGCTCTCGCCGAGCGTCATCTCTTCTCCAAATAATTCCTTGTATCCTTCTTGGAACCGTTTTTCCTTTCTTGCAGAACGAAACACGGGCCAAGTGCGATAATCCTCAGCCTTCACAGCGCCGTCTTTTCCAATTTGCTTCATAATTGAGACGGCTTGATCCCAGTGTTCCTGTAACACCGCAACACACAACTGAAATTCGAAACCTTTGGCTGACCAGTCCTCAGTGCTGAGCAATGATTGGCATTCCTTGTCCATATTTAGCCACTTGCTCGACTGCGCTAAGTTAACCAGACACATTAATCGGTGGCGTTCCGATGCATGCTTTTTTAGCGTCGCGTGTGCAAACTTGAGGAGCTCGTGTGCCAGTGCAAAATTTTCGTGCATGAGCAGTTCAATACATGAATAGTTAAGCGCATCGTCAGCGCCTTCACGATCGTTGGGACAAAGCTTTCTCCAAATAACGTGCGTGAGTTTTGCGGCGATTTCAAGGATACAATCACATGCTGCCTTGAAATATGCCGGCGGGACCCCAAGTTTGTCACCGACCGAACATGCCTCCAACTCGACTGAATTCTCCTTGCAGTTCGCTAGATACTGGTGCGAGACGACACCATCACAATGCACCAGTAAGTTGCGGCGCTCAGCTAACTCGACAAACCTCGGCCAAGACGAAAGCTCCTTTCGGAGGTGCATATCGAGTTTACTTTCGAGCCACCCAAAATGATCCGTATGGCTTTTTCGAAGTACAGATTCAATCTCCTTTTCTACCAGGTAGTCTTTCGCGCCCTCATAGTTGCCAAGCTCAAGTAGATTACTGAGCGTTAACCCAACTTCCCCAGAAGTGTAACAAAGTTCGACCGGCCGAAAAAAGTTTGCCGTGTTTTGGGATCTGAAATTCGAAAACAGCCGTGTTTTGAAATCTGAAACGCGATGTAGTGAGAAGAAGATATCTGGCGGGCTTGA
>JBDNFT010000738.1:0-2068 GCA_041689695.1 Planctomycetaceae bacterium
CGCCAGCAGTCCCGTCAGGACAAATGCCAGCATCTCACCGCAGTGCATACGACGCGGACTAAGTTTGATCGCCATAAACGCCAGCAGGGCAGCTGCGACGGCAGATTGCCCTTGAGCCGATCGCAACGTCAATGCGTCCCATTCAAACATCGATCCGATATTTGGATTGCCTGCAACGTTAAATACTTCAGGATAGATCGACAAGCCAGCGGGATTGATCAGCACAGCAGCAGCACACAGTTGAGTTAACAGGATAGTGCGATGAAAATCTCGATCCAGCAAAGCGACTCGCAGAGATTTAGAGATCACGAGAACATCGCCAAATCGGCCAATGCCCGCCAATCCCATGAGCATCAATCCCATCGAAAACGAACCGTGGATATTCGCCCACAATGCGTACATCAACGGCATCGCGATCCATGTGAACTTCGAATGCTTCTTTTTTCCAAACATCCATGCCACAACGATGCAATAGAACAGCACACCAAACAACTGCGGACGAATGACCAGTAACTGATCAAGATTCACTTTGAAAAACACGCCACAAGCGATAATGCCACCGATTGCAGAATGACTCATTTTTACGCTTCGCCATGCAATCACTGCCAGACACATCGCGATTGTCATGCCATAGGCAAACTGAAGTCCCGTGAGTCCAACGCGATTGTTGATCGCTGCCATACCGACTTGAGCCAGCCATGGGATATTGATCATGCGAACGCCACGACACAGGTGCATTAGTGGCTCGGTATCTGAAACCGAATGTGTCTGCAGGATATTCTGGCCATAGTTCAAATGGTCCCAGAGATCCGTGTGCCACAAGGGTCGAGCGGCCATCAGAATAAACACGACTCCGATAAGCAGCATAAACAACGCCGACGTCGGCGATGTGCGAATCCATTCCGGAGTTCTGTCTTCCAGAACGCTGGCATCCGGCAGTTCAGGCTTTCCGTCTGGTATTGAAGACTGAGGAATTTTGGCGGGTTCAAGCACAGTTGACATTTGAGGTGTCCGGATCGATAAGACGTTGAACGGCGAAATCGAGGCCGTTCAGATTGCGTGTTGCAAAGAGTCTACATCATCGGACAACTCGCCCTTGAATTGAATTTGTGATCAGCGAACAGTAACCAGGACATTTCTGACAGATTGTCTGAAAATTCTGAATTTGTCAGAAAAACCGAAAGGTTCAATTGCTTCGACGGTGTCGCTTGTGCGGAAAATAACGAAGCATTCGTGATGCGGAACGGCTCTATTTCTTAATCCTAATCGATTCTGACCAGAAACGCTGGCCCATGATTCAATCTGTCTTCTTCCATCACGAAGCCCACTTAATGGCGCGTCACAACGAAGTGTGACGGCTACGTCAATCGCAAATCGATTATGATGAAGATTAAGTTTATGATAAAGATTAAGATTATGATTTGAGATCACATATAGAACGCAGATCAAAGATCTATGACATTCCTCCAACCGTTTCTTCTATTCGCCCTGCCGCTGATCGCATTGCCGATTCTGATCCATTTGATCAACCAGAACCGGCACAAGACGATTCCCTGGGCCGCGACGATGTTTCTGCTGCAAGCCAAACGCATGGCACGCGGCATGGCGAGGCTACGATACATCCTGATCATGATCGCTCGCATGTTGGCCGTCGCGGGGTTGATCTTTGCGATCAGTCGGCCGATGTCCGGAGGCTGGCTAGGACTGACCACCAGCGGAGCTCCCGAAATGACGGTTGTGATTCTCGACCGCTCCGTCAGCATGGAAGAAGAAGACCCAACAACCGGACAATCAAAACGCGAAACCGCACTCGAAAAACTCTCTGGCGCATTGAAAGATCTGGGACGCAATACTCGCATCGCCCTGTTCGACAGCGCAACGGGCGAACGGCACGATCTGGCTTCGTCCGACGCACTCACCGAATTGCCAGAAGTTGCTTCCACGGCAACTCACGCCGACATTCCGGCCTTGATGCAGGAAGCGGCAGAGTACATTCTTACAAACGAAGCCGGACGCACTGACGTTTGGATCTGTTCGGACCTGCGTCAATCGGACTGGAACCCGAGCG
>JBDNFT010000739.1:0-3091 GCA_041689695.1 Planctomycetaceae bacterium
AAGGATGCAGATCTGAGGACAGATCTGCCTACGTACTATTCCACCGTCACACTCTTCGCAAGATTCCGTGGGCGATCCACGTTGCAGCCTCGCAGAATCGCAATGTGATACGCCAGCAACTGCAATGGAATGGCGCAGACCAGGGGTTGCAAATATTCTTCAACGTCGGGCACGTAGATAACGTCATCGGCAACGCTCGCGATATCGGTGTCGCCCTCGCAGGCGATCGCGATGATCGGGCCTTTACGAGCCCTGATCTCTTCCATGTTGCTCACGACTTTAGGATAAATGCCGCCGCGCGGAACCACGAACACGCTTGGAGTCTGTTCATCAACTAATGCAATCGGGCCGTGCTTCATTTCTGCGGCTGGATAGCCTTCTGCATGGATGTAGCTGATCTCTTTCAGTTTCAGCGCACCTTCCAGCGCGACGGGGAAATTGTACAGTCGACCAAGGTACAGAAAGTTATTGAAGCCATAGTATTTGTCCGCAACTTCGCGCACTTTGTCGTGACATTTCAGCGTCTTGCTGATCTTATCCGGCATATCACGCAATTGGTTGATGATGCGGCGGCCAGCGGGATAGGACATGTGTCGCATGCGTCCCAAATGCAGAGCCAATAGTGTGAGGACAGTCACTTGTGACGTGAATGCCTTTGTGGAAGCGACGCCAATTTCCGGACCAGCGTGCAGGTAGATGCCGCCGTCGGCTTCATGGGCGATAGTGGAACCGACCGTATTGCAAATGGCGAGCGTTGGATGTCCCTTGCGTTTACATTCGCGCAGAGCGGCCAGAGTGTCGGCAGTCTCGCCGCTTTGAGTGATCGCAAAGACCAGCGTGCGGTCGTTCATCGGAGGATTGCGATAACGCAATTCGCTGGCGTATTCAACTTCCGTAGGGACGCGGGCAAATTCTTCAAGTAAGAATTCACCGACAAGTCCTGCGTGCCAACTGGTACCGCAGGCGGTCAGCACAATTCTGTCGACACGCCGTAGATCTTTTGCTGTAAGATTCAAACCGCCCATCACCGAGGTTGCTTCGTCAGAATCGAGTCGACCGCGAAGTGCATTTTCGATTGTTTGAGGCTGCTCGTAGATCTCCTTCAGCATGTAATGTTCGAAGTCGCCAAGTTCCGTGTCGGCCGAGACTTGTTCCAGCACGCGAACATTGGGCGAAACGCTGCCGGTCTTGCGATGATCAATTCGCAATCCGGTTGGCTGCAGCACGGCAACTTCATTGTCCGACAGATAGACGACTTCTTTTGTGTATCCCACCAGCGGGCTGGCATCGCTTGCCAGGAAATACTCATCTTTTCCGACACCGACTCCAATGACAAGTGGACTGCCGCAGCGAGCTGCAATGACGGTGTCCGGCAAGTCGCGGAACACAATCCCCAGTCCATAAGTCCCCTTCAGTTTTTCTAACGTCAATTCCACGACACTGAGACACGTTTCGATGTCGGATGCGGATCCGCCGAGCTTAACCTGCTCTTCAAGATTATGCGCCAGCAAGTGGGCGGCAACTTCTGTGTCCGTCTGAGAATGAAACACGAACCCCAATGCTGTAAGTTGCTTTCGCAGAGTATCGTAATTTTCGATGACACCGTTGTGGACGATGGCAACTTCGCCGTTGCCGCCAAGATGAGGATGCGAATTCTGGTCAGTGGTGGCTCCGTGAGTTGCCCAGCGTGTGTGGCCAATTCCAATATGGCCGCGAACTGGTTTCGACTGCAACAGGCTGGCAAGTTCCAGCACGCGGCCAGCTTTTTTGCGGACCGACACTTTGCCTTCATGCAGCACAGCAATCCCAGCGCTGTCGTAGCCGCGGTATTCCAGCCGGTGCAGGCCTTCCACAAGCAGATCCGACACGGAACGAAACCCAACGTAGCCGACAATTCCGCACATCGCTCAATCCTTTGGCAATCAACCGATCTTCGCAGGCGACAGAATCGCCAGCCCGCGCGAAGATCAATCCGCAACCTAGGATAAAGAGCCGTTTCAGGTCAACGTTGATTGCGGGTAATCGCTGCTGGTTGAGGAATTCCGGGTACGTTAACTTCCAGCGAATAGAATCAATCTTGTCCGGAAGCGCGAGCGTCGGCGAAAACTGCCGGTATTTTGCTGGCGGGATTTTTTAATAGGCCGAAGGATGGATTTTAGGTTAAACTGCGGCGAAGAGGCACGTTGGCATCTCGTTTGGAATTTTCAATTCATGCAAATCACCAATTTTTTGCCGGGTATGAACCCATTTCTTCAGGCCCGTTGGCCCGATGCGCATACGCGATTGATTGCCTACATTGGAGACGCGCTCAGCGAGCGGTTGCCGAACGACTTAGCAGTAGTTGCTGAGGAATCGATTTCCATTGACTTCGAAACAGAGCCGAATGTTCGCATGCGTGCCGACGTGGCTGTTGTCGAGCAACGGAGAATACGATTCCCCGATACGATTCCGTTGCAACAAGACACGTCGACACTTACGCTCGCCGAGCCGGAGACAATCCGTGTTTCGCCGACGCAGCGATGGTTAGAGATTCGTGACATCGACAATCACTTGGTGACCTTGATCGAACTGCTCAGTCCGAGTCACAAAACGCTTCAGGCTTCAGTCGGTATGGCAATGCGTCATGAACAACTGATTCGCAGTGGCGTCAACGTTATCGAAATCGATCTGATTCGTGGCGGTTTCCGAACGCTCCCCGACCAGTTGAATGCCGAGCTCAGGGAAACGACTTCACAAACGATGTATCTGATCGTTGTCGGGAAAGCTCATCGTCCTGACGAGCGTGAAGTTTACTATTGTCCGCTCCGGGAGCGATTACCTGCGTTTGCGGTGCCGCTGCGAAAAACCGACGCATCTGTGCCCCTGGACTTGCAGCCGCTGATTGACCGTTGCTACCAAACCGGTCGCTACTGGCAATTGAGCCAACGCCCGCTACCGCCGCCAGGTTTGGCCGACGACGAACAGGCTTGGGTCAATCAACACCGTGTTGACGCTGGGTTGATCGATGCATAACGCTGACCGTAGCTTAATCTCGTGACCCCGGAGTGACTTTCATGGCGACTTCCTTGCCGTCACGCTGAACGGTAATTTC
>JBDNFT010000740.1:0-6090 GCA_041689695.1 Planctomycetaceae bacterium
ATGAAGGCGGCCATCGACGCCGGAAAAATTGGCACTCCGATCCTTGGCACATTTTCGATGTTCAGTTGGCGTGATCAGGCGTATTACGAATCCGATCCATGGCGTGGCAAGTGGGCGACAGAAGGCGGCGGCGTGTTGGTGAATCAGTCGCCGCATCAGCTTGACATGTTGCAATGGTTGATGGGTGAGATCGATGAAGTGTCGGGCTATTGGGCGAATTTGAATCACCCGTATATCGAAGTCGAAGACACAGCGGTTGCGATGATCCGCTTCAAATCCGGAGGACTCGGCAACGTCGTCACCAGCCTGTCCCAGAAGCCTGGTATCTACACCAAGGTTCATATTCACGGCAGCAACGGCGCGTCAGTTGGAGTGCAGACAGACACTGGAGCGACGTTCGTTGCCGGAATGAGCGGTATCACGTTGCCACCGCTGAACGACGTCTGGACGATCCTTGGTGAAGAACAATTGCTGGCCGAATTTGAAGCTGCTGACCGTCAGAGTTTTCAGTACATTGATGCGACAACGTATTATCACAAGTTGCAGATTCAGGACTTTTTGCAATCGATTATCGACGATCGCCCACCGCTGGTGACTGGCGAAGAAGGACGAATTGTTGTGGAAATGTTTACGGCGATTTATCGATCAAATGAACTCCGCCGACCTGTGCGATTTCCCTTGTAGATGATCGACAGATCCTTTATTGACTGTAGGACATCGAGCTCAACGACATTGCTCGGGCAGAAAAATCGGGGGATTGTTTGTAACCAGTAGTGGAATGTGGCACTGTACGGTTATTGGATTTGTCATACTCAAGGAAATAGTCCCGCAACAACGTACGTCAGGCTTTCCAGGCTGACTTGTCTTCTTAGTATCAGGCTGGAAAGCCTGACGTACTTTTCGGGACTGTTACTAACCTGGTAGTTCGGTCAGTAAAGTCCAGGGCCGGCTCCGCGAAGAAGGATCGAAAGATGTCAGTCGGTAATTCAAACATTCAATCGACAGCTTTCCTCACACGAGTTCTGTGGGGACTTTTGGCGATTATTTCCGTCTGTCCTCAGCTAACACAGGCTCAGATTCTGCCAGCAAAGAACAATTCCGAGCCCACGGACGAACAGCAACGATTACCTTCCGATCGCAAAATGTCTCAGCAACTTCAGGAACTGGGGCGAATTGTTCGAACCGGCAATGCGGGAAAAATTCGCGACGCCTTAAAACTGCTGCGGGCTGCCGATCCGTCGTTGATGGTTCCTGACGGAAGCAAGACTTATCGGCCACTTCATCGCGATTTGATCCAACGCATTCAATCTTTTCCAGCCGAACTGCAAGCTGAGTTGCTGAACGAACCCGGGGCCACTTCGCGTCTGCTGCAAGCGTCGTATGAAGACAATGGACCTGCTGGCTTAGTCATTTTCCTGCAACGCTACGCTGGCAGTCGAGAATCGTTGAAAGCGCATCTGATGCTGGCTGCCATTCATCGGGATCGAGGTCATCGGCAGGCGACTTTGTACTGGCTTGATCCCGTTCTGCATGCCAGTGTGCCAGCAGAATTGCGTGAGAGTGCCGTCGCGATGCGCGATGATGTGAATGCGGCGGCCAACATCACACCGTCTGCGGACATCACACCGTCCGCCGACGGCGATGAAGATTCGGAGTCATGCTCTGCGCGATCAAGAATGATCCCTTCAACGGCGATCATTGCGCATGTCCCTTCTGCCCCCGGCAAGGGGGAGACGGTGGCCGGGGGCCGGATGAGGGGGTTGGCCGAGTTTCAGCATAATGAACTAATAGACGTGCGGTTTTTCATGCCCCCTCACCCTAGCCCTCTCCCCCCGTGGAAAGTGTGTGAAGTTGGAAAATCAATTGCAGGGGGAGAGGGGACATTCGCCAGATCCGCGACGGCCTTTGTTCTGACCGCGCAAAGTATAGAACCGCCTGCGGCGACCGAATCGAATGCTGAGGCTGCCAATGAAACGACTTCCGCTTCTGAAGCGATTTCGAAGCTAATAAAATCCGGACCCGGATGGCAGCAAAAATTGTATCTCAATTCGGCCGAACGACATGCGTCGCAGGATTTGGTGCGACTGTTGGCCGCTGATGGAGACAAGCAGGCGATCGCATGGATTGCGGGGGAACCCGTTGTGGATTCCAATGCCATCTATGTACGCTCGCCGAACGGATTGCTGGCCTACGACAAAATCACCGGCAAATTGAAGTGGACGAGACCTCTTGACCGACAGATCACACGTCGAACGGTCCCGGGGCGGATGCCGCTTCCAAATAATGACGAGCGATCCAATGTCGATCTGGATCGTTTACAGAATTCTCGTGAGATTCTAAGTCTTCATCGGGACGCAATTCCCGCTTTTATGACGTCGGACGAAACGCGTTTGTTTGCGATCAGCGATTCAGGTGAGCCTTTGGCTGCGATGCCTCAATTTAATCAGCCCTTTGGTGGGATGATGTCCGGTCGGAGCGATCTGACTTCGCACCCGCCGCAGGAGTTGGTGGCGATCGAAAAAGAAACTGGTCGCAGACTTTGGTCTGTTGGCGGAGCACCATTGGAAGAACGCTTCGGAAACGAATTGTCGCGAGCATGGTTTGCCGGCGCGCCGACGGTATCGAGCGGCTTGTTATTTGGAATTGTTGAACACGATGACGCGCATTGGCTTGTCTGCCTGCGGTCGGAAACCGGCGAAGTCGTCTGGAAACTAATCCTTGCGTACCCGGAAGTGAATATCTTTCAGGATCCTGTTCGACAACTGATATCTTCGCGACCCCTGGTAGCGGATGGCATGATTTGGGCCAGCACAGCGGACGGCTGGTTGATGGCTGTTGATGCGTTGACTCACTCGGTTCTCTGGTCACGCAACATGGTTTCGAAAGCTCCCGATGCGACGCAGCGTCTCATGTTTCGTCGCGGTATGATTCAGACGCAACAACTGGATTCGATAAGCGATACCTGGCGACCCGATGACATGCAACTGCTGCAGGATTCTTTGCTTGTCGCTGGCAAAGCTAATCATCAGTTGTTGATGATCAATCCGCTCACCGGAGGCATTCGACGTCGCGTGACGCCGGACGGGGCAACTGTCGTGCTTGCTGCCGATGATGAGTCCATCGTTGTGGCCGGTCCAAAAGAAATTCAACGACTGACGCTCGACAATTTGAAAGTTGTCTGGAAAACAGCATTTGACTCAACAGGCGTCGTTCCCATCGGTCCGGCCGCAAGATTGGACGACAATCTGCTGATTCAATTGTCAGATGGCTCAATCCAGGTCATACGCTATGCAGACGGAAAATTGGCTGAAAATTTCGCTGCGATTCGGCCAGCCTTCAGTGCCGGTGGCTTAATGAGCCTGCCAGATGGTTTTGTGAGCTATGGCCTTGATCATGTCTCCGTGTTTTCTGCAAACGGCAACGCTACTAAGATGCAGACTGAACCGCTGGAGCAGGCGCGGTTCCTTTTTGAAACGGCGCAATTTGAAGCGGCAGAAAAGATACTTGTTGAGCTTCAACCGGCGGCCGAACAAATCGACGTCGTCAATCGTTTGATGTTTCGTATCGCTGCGATTCGCGCATTGAACGAACCAGATTTGCGTGACGTACATTTGCAAACAGCCGCGCGATTTGCTTCAACAGCAAAAGACCGCGCTGTTGTGCTGTGCCTGACGCTGGAAACGCAACCGAACATTGCCAGCGATCAGGTGGTGGAGTTCCTCAAATCACCACAGACAATTTTGACCGTCGAGCTGCCTGAAATAGCACTTCTCAAGGAAATGCTGCTTCGGCCTGCGGTGGACAGTTCCATCGTCAAGCCTGACATGACATTGAAAACGTCAGCTCGAGTCACGCGACCTCTGCGACATCAGTTGTTGCAGATTCTGCAACAACACCTTGCGGACAACACTCGTCCGGACTACGCTTCGTGGGCCTCCGCGTTGCAGGAAATCTCTGACACTGATGTGCTGTCAATTGAACAAAACAGCGAAATCCATCGCGAAGAACTCATGCGTCGCGCGGATCTCGCCGTCCAGGAAGACAAGCTTACAGAAACAGTATGGCACCTGATGTTGCAGGCGCGTCGATGTGAAGACAAGCGTCGATTGGCGACGGCAGATTCCGCAGATTCCGCTGATGCCGCCAAAAATGAAACATTGCCTGATTCCGCTCATGAGTTTGACACACGGCACAGCTTGCTTGTCGATCGATTCATCAATCAACTCGCGATTGCAGCGTCGCAGAAAGATCATCCGTTGCGTCCACACCGCGCGGCAGGACACCTGTTGGCCGTTGTAAAGAGCGAACTATTTCCAGACGCTGCAGATGATCTGTTACCAACGCCGCAAGAAGTACTGGCGCAGCAATGGTCGCAATGGCAGGATACGACGTATTCGGGGGTGCCGGTCCATCCTGTCGAAGGAAGCCTGATGCCTCAATCGAACGAAGCCAAACTCACGCTGCGTTACCACGAAGATCCGTTCCTGAGCGCATGGCGATGGTCGACATTTCGGGAATCATCAGTGTTGGCGATTCGCTCGCTGCTTCAACCCGATGAACCCATGTGTACGATCGAAGGCGGAATGTTTGATGCGATTTCACTAGGCAACGCCGGTTCAGTTGTGCGATTCGGAAGTGTCGTGCTCGTTCAGAATTCCATGGGACTTTCGGCGGTCTCAATGATCGATCAGCGTGTGCTGTGGAGTCGCAGGATTCCTAATCAGTCGCCTCGAGCGATCTGGCAGTTGATGGCTCAGATGCATCTGTTCAATCGGTTCTCAACAGCCATGCCTGCCTGGCTGGAAGTTTACGGGCGAGATCTGCGAATCAGCGGTGGTAATAATCGCTGGATTTGCGTACAGACGCAGACAGGGGTTGAGATGATTGATCTGTTGACTGGCCAGAATCTTTGGTCGCTGCAGAATCCGCCCGATAATCGACAGGTCTTTGCGACCGACTCAAGCGTGTTTGTCAGCAGGACTTCAATTTCTTCACCGGCCAACGACGATCCAGCCGTGACGTGCCTGAGTCAGGCTGCCGGAATAGAACGAAATTTGGCTATTTCGCAGGATGTCTTACGACACACGATAATGACGACGGGCAACGAACTTGTTGTTTGGGATGATTCTGTTCGATCAGGAGGTTCCATAGTGTTGAACTGGACAAACGCGGAAACCGGCGAAGTGCGCAGGTCTTTGGAATTGAAGGATATGCTGAAATGCCAATTTATGGATATTCGTACGCTGGCGGCAGTGACAAAAAAAGGTACGTTTGAAATCATTGATCTGGTAACTGCTGATAAAACAAATGTCCAGCTTGCGGCTGCTGAAGAGACTGATGCGGTCAATCAGATGATGAAAGACTTTTACTCCAAAGCCATCATCATTGCTGATCCTGCAAACTACTACGTGTTTGCAATTCCGGGAGTTCAAGGGGGACAAGTTCAGATGATGCTCGGTTCGATGGGCGATGTTTATCCGATTGGTAAGGAGCTCAGGGCGATCGATCGAGTAACCGGCAACACTCGCTGGACCTTAAATACAGATGACAACACCAACGCATTGTTCGACGTGACGGGCGATCCAGTGCTGCTGCTGGTGAATTTCTCGACTCCAAAAAAACCCGCAAAAGTTCTCGGTGGCTTGGTGATTCCGGGCCTTGCCGCTGCAAATCAAAATCAAACTTTGGTGACAGCGTACTCCAGAATCAGCGGCGAAAAATTATTCCAGCACAATGTGGTGTCTCGTTTTCCGAGTATGAATCTGGAATTCAAGGTGACTCCACAGAAGCAACTTGACCTGCGAGCATTTGGCAGTCGCATTCGTTTTGTGCCTCACGCATTGCCGCAGCCCTGAACATCAAATCGCGTTCGCAGGACGGGGATGCGGACCCGTCCTGACACGAAATGGGTGTTGGGTACGTCAGGACGGAACTGGAGTTCGATCCGACATTTTCGAAAAATGCCGCCTTTCTGCTCGAAAACAGTCGCTGTTTCCTCCCGATTTCTTCAAATCTTTGCAGTTTACCGGGTTTTCGGCGGGATTTGGGAAGGGACAGGTTCTCGTGGGGTTGAAGTCCGCTGAGCGTTTG
>JBDNFT010000741.1:0-2369 GCA_041689695.1 Planctomycetaceae bacterium
AATGCCGTGGTTCGTGACAACTTTGGTACACGTCGCCAGCACATGATGCGACAGACTCGCAGAGTTCTTCAATCGCCCCGACAGCCAAAACACATTTCGACCGGCGGTCAAAGTCTGCTGTCCGTGAAACGCGATTGTCGATGTCGCGATCGATTGGTCACCGAATTGATTTTCGGTTGAAAATACTTCCTTATTGCCGGTCCAGAACAATGTCAGTGATTCAACATCGCTGAGATCGTCCGTTCCCGCCATCTGAAACTCAACGGACGTCAAGGCAACGTCCGTGGCATCCGCAACATCGACGATGATTTGCGTCAATGCTCCGTGCTCATTGCGTATCAATACCGGATGATTCGGAGTCGACGACGTTGCCTGAATCGAAGCAGGCTCATCCGCCGTGCAGCACAGCAGCGCGGCAATTTGGAGGGCGACGAACGACAGTGCTTGTTTCATGGTATGTGTCTCTCTGTTGCTGACTTCGCAATATTTCAGAATCTGATGAACACGGGTCTGAACTTTATGATCGCAAAAACGTAGATTCACGAGGAGCATTGTAGCGGATTGCCAGATGCGGCGTTTCGATACGCTGTTGTCCGGTGCCAAGTGACCGCACGCCGGCTTCAACAAGACCAGTGGTCAGCAGCGTCCGCTCGATTGGATACGGCGATTTGCCGGTCATAAAGGTTTCTTCTGCTTTCGACATTAACGACGCCGAGTACGTCACGTTGGGAGTTGGCGGCAAATAGAATAATGTTGAAAGTGGTTCTGCTTGCCCTTTCAGCCGGGCTGCGAATGTGAAGTCGCTGATCAATCCGTTCATCATCAGCATCGTTGCTTTGACTCCGTCCGCGTACTCAAAACGATATGCAATGGGATCCTTGACCCATTCGCGGATTTGATCCGAAGTTGGATAACGGTGACTAAAGGTGTCGGGCTGAGCCAGCGTTTGGCTCCGCGACAGGCAGGCTTCAAACAGCTTTGGATCCCAGCCGCCGTTGGCCCAGTTGCCCGCCTCCATGGACTTCCACACGGCGTCACCGCGAAGAGCCTGCATGGCGACGACTCCGGTTTCTCCACCGCGTCGGCGTTCGGCCATGCACTGAATCATTTCCAGTATGTGAAAGTCGTAGCTGTCGATGCTGCCAGTCGCTACGCCAAGCAATTCTTCGACTTCAGCACCATCGGGCATTTCGATCGCCGGCATTCGCCACGTGACGGGCAAAGATGATCCTGCCGTGAACGCAAAATTCAGTTCGTGCGAAATATCAACCATCTCGCGAGCCCACTCCCACTTCCATGATAAATGTTTGTCGTTGAAGACCGGAGCGGTTCGGCCATCTTTGCGAAAGACGTCCGTCACCTGTTTGAAGAATTCGTAACGAGGGTACTTGGTCTGCTCATATTCAGACTTCGGATAATTCCCGTGTTCGCCGATAATCAACACGCCATCGACTGCGAGTTTGTCACCACCACAACGCAGCGTCTCGGCAATTGTCGGATAGATTGGAAAGCCGAACTCCTCCGATCTCTTGCGGCTCAGGTCATTGTCCGGCTTTTGATCGACATAGGCCGCAACGACATCCAGCGGCGGACGATGCCAGTGGCCGCCGACCGGATAACCCACCAGAAATCTTTCCGCCATGTGCCAGGCATGCGAGTGAAACCGCCATTCCGTGGTAACAACCGCGAGTCGTTTGCGTTGAGTAGTCGGATTCTGTGCGGCCAACAGTTGCGGTGCCATGACAAGTCCCGCGCCAACGGAACCAAGAAATGATCGCCTCGTCACCATGATGTTGCCCCTGTTAAAGTTTTCGTAGAGATTTTTGTTCTTGTTGCCGAACTGGTCGCGACTTCGTTCAGGCTGGAGTCGTTGCCCATGCGATTTGATCCAGATCCACAATCCCGGCAGATTCGCCTGCGGCTTTGACGAGGTCGCAGATCAGGTCCATCGTTTTAAACTCCGGATCGACCACGCCCAGGCAAGAGGGATGAGCCAGAAAGTCGAACACGGCTTTGTTTTCGATCGTCCAGACGACCGCGCGACGAACGGCTTCCAGAAACCAATCCAGTTTCCACTGCCCCGTGCGGAACGCGCCGATGTCGCTGATGGGGCTCATGGGAATTTCAATCAGTCCAGTGGGATAAACAAACGGCTGCGATTTGGCCTGAGCGGCCACGATGCTGTTGTAGACGTCTTCACTGGGCTGCTCCTGAGGCCCGGTATTGGCATGCGCGGGGTACACACTGCTGATCCATTTGAAGCCCAGATCCAGCAGCATCTGTTGCAGATCTTCTCGATCGTTCAGACCGGTGTTGAATCCACCTGGCGTGCGAAAGCCTCGGTTGTCGATCCCGATTCGCTGTTTCAA
>JBDNFT010000742.1:0-3745 GCA_041689695.1 Planctomycetaceae bacterium
ACGCACCTGAATCAATGCCAGTCGCAATGCGAAGCCGACTTGATCACGCGTCCCGCGGCTCAGTTGCTGCAGTGTGAGCGGCTCACCTGCCTGAGACGTCTGCACCAAAATATGGTTAGGCATCACCACCGAAACTTTTCGGCATTCGCCTTCAGTCAGACGCTGTACGTACTGCGACGCCAGATCCAGAACTCTCGAATACGTGCGTTTTTTCAACCGTTCGATCACTTCCCGCAGGCTGGCTTCCGTCCGATCCAACTGACGACGATGATCTTCCAGCAGAACAATTTCAGCATCCAATTGGGCGACTTGTGATCGCAATGCGTCCAACTGCTCCAAAGTCGCAGTGCCCGCTAATTCCTGACGCAGGCGTTCCAACAGAGTACGTTTGCCGCTGCGAGATTCCTCCGTCGCCATGCGTTCAGACACCAGACGTACACGCTCCGCTCGCAGCCGTTCAAGTTGCGCTTCGACTTCGCCGACAGTTCGATAACCTGAAACACCCTGAAGATTTGAACTAAAAACTTCCTGATGACCCGTAAAGCGACAATTCAATTCCGATTTAGGTATCGCAGTTTCCGCAAGCGCGTTTTCAGATCGAGCAAGCTCAGCGCTTAGAGAAGCGATTTGCGATTCCAGCAGCCGTTCCATTTCAGCCGCGTCAGAATGCGTCCGGGCGGCAATCATGGACTGCAACGATTCGACGTACTGCACCGATGCCTGTTCATGCTGACTCAAATAAGAGCACAACGCAGCGATCTCGCCGCGCAACTGGCGAACAACGTCAGCGTCGCGCGTTTGTTCGGACTCCGAGTAGACAGTGCCTCGAAGACGATCTGTCATAGCCTGAACCCGTTCTTCCAGACGCGAAACAATCGCGCGAATGGTCTTCGCTGATTCCATTGGACGAGTTTGCAGATCCGCCGATGTACGCAAGACTTCGATGTCACGCCCAATCAACGCACGAATTTCCCGCCAACGTTCGAGTTTATTTGTAACAGTGCGAATTTCGCCCTCAATCGCCTGCCGATTCAAAGGCAGAACGTTGCGACGACGCAGTTCAATCAACAGTTGCTCAAGCCGCAGAATCTCAGCATCTATCTCGCGAATGCGTGCGTCAATTCGATCAATCGACGCTGAGGCCGCATCGATCTCGCGGATGAGTTGTTCAATGCGTGCAGGCAGATCTCCCGCCGGACGACGCAGTGCAGTAATTTCACTTTGCAGATCACCCTGCCGGCGTCGAAGTTCAGCAATCCGTTGAACAACGCCGCTCTGAATACCATCGCGATCACGAGCAGTCTGAATCAATCCCGCTTCGGCTTGACGCAATTCTGCTTCACTATCGCTTCGCCCCATGCCCGATTCGACACACAGTCGAGTCAACAGATCAAAGCGTTCCGCCTCAACATGCCCCACTGTGAATATTTCACGAAAGACGTCTTCTGTGACCCATGCCGGCAAACAATTGCTCTGTCCAGACAAAGCCGGACGATCGAAGTCGTCCGTCATTGTGAACTGTTCACTGGAATTCGCTGACCATGTTCGACGCAATGTCCGAGACCCACTCGCTGTCTGAACTCGTGCGTATCCAGATTCTGCATCGAATTCAGAATGTGCCCACGATGAATTCTGGCGGAATCCAAATATCAGCCCTCGAACGAATCGAACAAACGTCGATTTTCCGGAACCGTTTGGTCCCCGGAAAAGTGTAATTCGATGCGACAATTTCTCTATCGAAACATTCTTAAGCGAACCAAACCGATCAATTCGAACGTCCGTAAGCTGCATGGTTGTGATCCTTGGTTGAAAACAGAATCTCTTTGACTCTTATGACGGAAATTACGCCACTCGTCGCAGTACATCCAAACCGACTGCAGTTTCGCTGCCAGATCCCATGGGTACCCCAATCGAAGTATTTTCGATCGTTCGGTCACGATGGCTAAATTTCAAAATCCGCTCGCGAACAACGGAAGTGAACTCCTTGGCCGCAAGTGCCGGATGGCGGCTCGCATCCACAGTACTGTTGTCCGAAAACCGAATTCGAAACGGCCACGCTCCCGAATGCCCGGCGTGAAGACTGCCGCGAAGATCCCTCAACAGATCGAATTCGCTCAACGATTCCGTCGTTGAGCCTGACAAACACAAATGCCCATCGATAACCCATTCCACCACTGTCGTCCGTCGGCCGTTGGCAACAATCGATCGACTGCGTTCTCGAAGCAATTCGCTGACCTGCGACGCCGCCATCCCCTGTCGGCACGAGATCAATTCCTGAGTAAACCGAATCACATCTGTAACGCAACTGCGAGCGGTCAGCGATCGACGCGACAGATCCGCTTCCACCAACTGACAGCCAAACGCACCACGCTCCATGGGACCAATCGACTGCGGACAGCCAGCCGATATTCGCAACAATCGATCATGCGCTGAAGCGACCTGATCGACTGAATCCGAAGTTGATGACGGTTCCAGCGTAGGCACTGCCACGTATGCAAGATCGGCTTGTGGACGACGGCCTGATGTCGTGCCAACTTCAATTCCCAATGCCCCGCCGCGTGCTGGAGTCGAAACAGACGACAGCGAGCATTCAACTCGCTCAGCCCCATTTGTCCAGACGTCTAATCGCTGACCAGGAGCCACCAGGATCGCGTCCAGACGTCGCAACGCGGCGTGATCAGACTCCGGATGACCAGCGATGACCAGACGAATTCCATGCTCACGAAGAGCAACTGTCTGGCTTTTCAGCCACGTCACGGCGAGATCAAGATCCTGACTGGATTCCGTCAATCGGCCAGCGATTATCAGCAATTGGCAACGACCAGCAATGGCGGCTTCAATGACATTTGTGACGGCCGAACGGACCGCAGAAGCGGCAACTTTTTTCAGCCAGTCTGGACTGTCAGAGAGTCCGGAAATTGGAGTACCCAACCGAAGTGAATCTGTATGTAAGAATCGAATCACTGACATCCTTGCCTCCCTGCAACGATAAAATGCAGCAAAATCCCACGCATTCCATTGCGCGCAGTAAAGTCCGAAATCGTTTTACAAAAATCTGAAAATCGTGCCTAGAGCAATTCGGCAAAATCTGCCGGTGCGACCAGTATCGGCTAGCGTGTGGGATTTTTTCGGCCCACACGCATCGGATGTCGCCATCTCGCTCCGCCGAGATGCGCCGTGAAGTTTTCATGTTCGGCAATCAATGCGCGACGTCTTCCCCGGACGCGTTGATAGGAACTCGCCAAAATCATTCATCAAGGACTGCACGGACGACGCTGACAAACAAATTTCGCCCATCCCTGATATCCGCGTAATCCCTGGTTTCGTGTGCGAGATCCGTTTGGATACGGAACAATGGCTTCAGGTACATAGTGCCGATTTTTTTTCTTTCTTATGCCTTAGCAACTGGACGGCCCCCCTCACCCCCAGATAAGGTCTGAACCGACCCTGCTTCAGCCTAGCCTTTAACCAAGTAACCTCCATCAGACCAAAGAGGAAGAAACACCCGGAATCCCTTGTGTGGATGGCGTATTGATGAATGTCAAAAGCATCAACAGCAATCATCACGGAGGGATTTCGAGTGAATCGTTCACAGAGTGTAAGACGGCAGACGAAGGCGAGGAAGCGTCGGATTGAAAATGCTCGGAAGAAAAACGATGCGAAGCAAAAACGAGTTCAGGCTCGCATCAGGCACAAGGCCGAAACAAGCAACGCGAAAACAAAATCTGCCCCGATGTTTCGAGCA
>JBDNFT010000743.1:0-2100 GCA_041689695.1 Planctomycetaceae bacterium
ACGACAAATCGCCATCGATAAGCACCAATCCTCCAAACGGAAGTTTGACATTGGATTCACAAGCTCCCTCAATCAATATTCGCCCCATACCCAGCGAATCTGTTACACGTGCGGTTTGTGATTTTGCTGGATCAAATTGCTCCCTCCAGAATCCCAGTGTTTGCGTAAAGGCCATACAGAATTCAACATCGGCGTGAGCAACTCGAACCATTGTATCGTTCGTGAATTTGGTCGGCATATCACCGCGATCCCTAATCGAAGTGCAAATATAGACAAGTAAAACGAATTTTTTAACACGACTTTAGTCAACACCTACACCTAGTCTGAGTCGGTAGGACAAGTAATCGTGCAGCACCATCCCGGCCAATCCTTCACTGCCTTGCCACCCCGTTTAACTACGCAAGCACTATATGACAGCAAGGCACCAGTCAAGGTGCGCAGTGTATCTCAAGACGCAGAATACGCTATTGTGTAGTGGTTTTGAGATACATTTGGAGTACCAGCGAGTTGCGTCAATTCTGCACTTAATCACACTTGCTTCAAACGATGGAGGCCCGCCAACGGGTCCTCCGTTTGGTGGCGGAACCGTCACCTCTGGCATGAATACAAATGGTGTTTCGCCAGTCGGATCGGTTGTGTTTATTGTCGCATTGAGAAAATACAGATTCATTCCATCGACATACCCAAGCGGATCCCTCCTGTTCCAAGTTCCAACCATCGGCAACAAGAAGCGGTTCCTCACGTAATACATCTGCGGCGTGATGCCGTCAAAACGATACCCCGCATACAGCGTTTCAAAGCCGACTGTTGAAACACTCTGCACGACGCCGCTGGCGTTCATAAACACCGGCGCTTGAACTGCTGGTCACCTTCCCGGTAGTACGGAATCCCGGCAAAGCGGAGAACATCCAGATCGCGATACACGGTCCTTTCTGAACATTCGATCTCGTCAGCAATGGCCCGAGTTGTCCAGCGGCCACGACTCTGAATGAGTTCAAGAACTCGCAGTATTCGAGCCAGCCTATCTGCCTGACGGACCCTGCGATCTCGATCTGGACGATTTTTCTTATCGGGATTCGGAACGTTGGCTTTTGACGCGGCTTTCACTGATTTTGTATCCGACTTCGTCCTACGTGGATTTGGTTTTCGTTCATCCATCGTCATTCTCCGTTTCCCGCTGTCGGTGATCTCGATCGATGACACCGCAGCCGTGCCCTACTTTCATTGACTCGTGAAGAGTACGCAGTATTACGGCAGAGAATGTCAGAGGTGGGTCATCGGCTGCAATCCAGCATCAATGACGCAATAGAATTTAGCATGATCGATGTGTTACGTCGCTTGCTCGAAGATCCATGAATGAGCCATGTCGATCACTTTGGCCAGCAACTGCAGATCATCGCGGCCGAAGGAGTCTGTCTGCTTCCATTCTTCGCCGTCTTTGAAGAGTCGGCTGACCGTCACATTGAATCGAGTTCCGTTTGTCGTTTGGTTTTCCCAGATCGTTGCTCGGATCGCTCCCATCCGAATTTCATGAGCGGGTTGCTGCTTTGACTTTGCCATTGTTCGTTTCCCCGAGAAGATCATGTGAAAGTTGTCACTGCTACTTCTACTGCTACCCCTGCGAAGCTGTTATCGCTTTGCAGGTAAAGACGGGAGCCGAAGTTTCACTGACCGACTTGTCGCACTAAATCAGGTGAGCCAAAGCGTAACGCAAGTCGGCTTCAGGCCGGAGGGAGGTCCTACGCGGGCAAATGCCATGAAGTTGACGCAGGAAGGAAACAAACACTTGTCCCCTAGGGGCGTTCAGCCTGCTGAAAACGGGGGCGACGAACGTGCTGTTCCCACCAAAGCCGATATCGAAGAGCGAGTCACTCAGCAACAAAGCAGCATGCCCGAAGGCGCTCCGTCAACGCTGGCCCGTCGGAATTCATAGATCTGATAGAATACCTTGCTTCACAGAATCAGGACATCGCGCCAAAGTAAATCCTGTTAAGTCGATCCAGCCGCCGGGCTCATCGTACCACACATCGAGTCTGGTCTCCACACCATGAACACAGCAACTGACAATCATTTACAGGTCTCGATTGGCCAATTCATGAG
>JBDNFT010000744.1:0-8102 GCA_041689695.1 Planctomycetaceae bacterium
GGATGCTCAGCTACAGGCGCGCATCAACGCCTACGAACTGGCATTTCGCATGCAGCAGTCCGTGCCGGAAACATTGAATCTTGCGGAAGAAACGCAAGAGACGCAGCAGCTTTATGGTATCGACAATCCGACCACTGCAGTTCATGGGCAGCGCTGCCTGGCAGCTCGCCGCCTGGCCGAACGTGGCGTTCGTTACACGCTGGTCTATCTGAGCGACTACGGCGAATGGGATTCGCACAGCGACCTTCAGAAAAATCATTCTCGGTCCTGTGAACGTATCGACAAGCCGATTGCCGGACTGTTGAAGGATCTGAAGCAGCGCGGCATGTTTGAAGACACGGTGGTGGTCTTCACAACAGAATTTGGACGGACGCCAGGCGTGGAATTCGGGATGTTCAACAAGTCGGCCACCGGACGTGACCATCATCCTCATGGATTTACCGTCTGGCTGGCCGGGGCCGGCATCAAGCCAGGCATTCACGGGGCAACGGATGAACTTGGCTTTCACGCCATCGAGCATCCTCACTATGTCACGGATCTGCACGCCACGATCTACAGACTGCTTGGTCTGGATGCTCGCCGCCTTGAAGTCCCGGGACGCAAGCGACTGGACCTGGACTATGGGCAGGCAATTCAGGAGATTTTGTCGTAGAAGCATGGATCGAATCTAAAACTCCTGCTGGAGTGCGTCGGGAACGCCATACAAAATCGGCCTTGATCGACGTCGTAATGGTGAATCTGTTTCTTATAAAAATATTTTAAGGCGCATGGCACCTGTGATCGTTGATGAAGGAATGGATCGTTGAATTGATGGCAGAGAAATAGTCGCGAGCAGGCCCAGTATCCCGCATCGAACATCGCTACCTCGGCTCGGCGCTTCGGTAGGGTATCGTCAGGCCGGCACCTCTTTGAATCTCTTTTCGCTGTTCGTTTTGAGTCTCTTGAATCAGCACACGGAACGGATCGCCGCTGAAACAGACTTCGCCAAAAAATGTGAAGACGCGGGAGTTGGTTGTGATGAACATCGGAGCGAGACCGCCTGCGGTCGTGGTGTAGCTGAAGTTGCCGAGAATCTCGCTGGATCCGGAACTACGAGTCTCAAGCAACGTGCCGCCACGCTCCGTCTTGTAACCGAGAACCCAGAGATTGCCTCCTTCGTTAACCAGATGCGTGCCTTCGTTTTCAACGTTCAACTGACGAGCCCACACGTTCTGCCTTTTAACATGAAGGTCGTGAGTCACGAAGTCTTCCAGGAAGAGATCGCCACCAACACAACGGTCCGTGAATTTCAGGTCACAGTCAGACACGCTCTTCAGGACGATCGTACGGTTTGTATTGATCTCCATCCCACCGTTGATGCTGGCGAATTGCTCAATCACAATGGGAGATTCGCCGTCTTCGATTCGCAGGTCCGGACTGGCTTCGCCGTTGTAATCCAGCCAGCCACCAAGTCCGATGATCCTGCAGACGGCTCCACGAAGGATTACTGTTCGAGTCAGACGATAGCTACCGGGAAGGAAAACCGTTTTCGCACCCGAATCAATCGCCCTCTGTATGGCGGCTGCAGAATCTATTGATCCCGTTGGGTCAGCGCCGAAATCATCTACATTCGCCCATTCGGTAACCGGCTGTTGTGGAATCATCGGTGGTTCTTTGATTTCGAGACGCAGCGAACCTGCCGTTCCGCCGAACGGAGCTGTTGTCGGATGTGAGCAGTATTCCTTGACCACAGGTCCGGCAAGTCCTGGTTTCTCATTCGCCGATTGCCGCACGGCCGCGAAAAAATCGGGCGTCTCCACATCGCCGATGGCTTTGCTGTATCCGGACGTTTCGACATCGCGAAGAAAGATTCGACCGCCGTTGTAGTTGATCACAGCCGGGACATTTTCCGCCCCGGACAGACCCGTGAGTTTTGAATCGAGCAGGCAAACGGAACCGTAAGTCTGCACTGCGATCACCGAGTTTTCGCTTCTGAGATGGCGAATGCTGAGAGACTGTCCCGCATTGTCCAGCCCCACTTCGCGCTGTTCGATCAGAGTAATATTTTCAAACGTTTGACTGTTCACTGCGCTGCCTGCCTCGATGCCGTTTTGAAAACCGACGACTTCAATGTTCTGCACCAACAGCGGGCCGTTCATGTCGCGACTCAGTTCCAATCCCACAACGCCGCTGCCTTCACCAGCGATAAACCGGCAATCTCGTACGGCACCAGAATTGTTGGAATAGAACTGCAGAGCTGTTGCTCCAGGGTTATTTTGGCCGACATCGAAAGTCATGTTTTCGACATAGTTGTGGAACCAGTCGGCAGACCCGAATCCTCCGCAAGCCATCATCGCCTGCGGTTGAGTCGGATCACTGAAGGTAGCGTTCATGAGCCGAAGAATGGTCTCCGACTGGTGCTCCCCGCAAATAGTCGTGAAGCCCCAATTCTCCCGTTCGCCAACTCGCTTCTTCCACTGCAGAGATCGACTGATCAGATACGTCCCCTTCGGAAGATACACAACCATTCGTCGGCCAGTGCAGTCGTCAATCGCCCGCTGCAGGGCATCCGTGACATCGGTGATACCATCGCCTTTGGCAAAGTACGGTGCCTTTGTTACATCGACGACAGACGGTGTTGGCGGGTAAGCGCGAGTTGTGTTGCGATCATGATCAACCAGCCCAGTGACTGCGCCGAAGACGGGTCCAAAGACCGAAGCGAGAATCAACAGCGTCGTTGCAAGCATACAAGCACCCCCTGTTACGTGACTGGAACGGAGACTTACCCGCTGGCGCAAGTAAGAACACGCGATACAAACTGACCAGAGCTTCAATCGCCGGATAGTAAGATTCAGCAAACTGGCGCATGTTACCCACGCCAGATCAAACACTCCAATGTGTCACCGAACCATTTCGAGTGATGTTAGGTCCCGGAATCTTTACAACCGTTCTCGATGTGTCCCGCTGTCCTCGCTGCCAAACACCCACTCGCGCAACTCGGTGTTGTAGCGACCTTGGTCAAAGATGTCCTGTCCGCTGGTCTCGTTTGGCGTACGAATTGGCATCACCGGAAAGCCAGTGTTGCATCCCGCTGGCAAGGTTTGGGCTGGGGTGTCTGGATCAGCGCCTGTACATGATTTGGCATCGAACCATCGGCCAGGAAAATCCAGCCGCTCCGCTGGACCTCAGTAGTGTTCGTGCTTCTTCGGTTATTCATCAATGCATAGAACTCATTGTTCAGTCGCGACAAGGTGATCAGCCAACGATTGTTGTGTCGGGGCCTCCATGTCAAGGGTTTTCGATCGCCGGTCCACGGGACCCGAACGACCCTCGCAATCAAATTCTATTGGCCGTCGCACGCTCAATCGTGGCTCTCAAACCAAGGTGTGCAGTCATTGAAACTGTTGCGCGTGTTCTGGACGACAACCATTCCGATCGCCTCGAAAAACTCGCGCGCGTTTTGACGAGCGGTGGGTTCCATGTCAACGAGGTGGTTCTCAATGCCGAAGACTATGGCGTACCGCAATGACGCAAACGTGCCTTTTTTTCCATCAGTCGGAAGGCCGTGAGCCGTGGCAAACTTCAGGGTGAATTTGAAAAACGCAGGAGAGAGTCATTGACCGTCATCGACGTGCTCGGTGACCTCCCGGAGCCACGAATTCGCCCCGACCGCTATTCGGAATTGAGTGAAGAATTCGCGATCAAGAATCACTTCGCCATGCAGCATTCGGAACGAGTTCAGGCTAAGATTGCGTCAATTCCGCAAGGAAGTGGCCCGATGTCGTATCGCAAACTTCATCCGAATCGAACGTCCAATACGCTTATTTCTGGGCACAGGGCACCGCCAGCACATTACTCCCAACCACGAAGCATCACTGTCCGCGAGGCAATGCGATTGCAGGGCTTTCCAGATGAGTTCGAGGTGCGCGGACCATTCGGGAGCCAAATGGGACAAGTCACCAATGCCGTTCCGCCTCCGCTCGCGAAAGTCGCGTTAGAGGTCTTATGTGAAGCCGCTGGAGTGGAGCTTGCATGAGCGGCAAACAAACCATAGCAGATCAGATTCGTGCAACCAAGATCGGAGATTATGTCGATATCCCGCTCAAGACGTCACAGAAGATCCTTGCGAGGATCACAGACGGAATTTATCGGCAACCGGCGTCTGCATTACGCGAGCTGATATCGAATGCGTACGATGCTGATGCCAAGAAGGTGACAATCAAAACCGATGCACCGCGTTTCGATCAGATTTCAGTCAAAGACGATGGTATTGGCATTTCCCCCGAAGCACTCCAGCACTTAATTGAGAACATTGGGGGAAGCGCGAAACGCACCGACACTGGGAAGTCGCTTAGTATCACGTCGGATGATTCCGAATATAGCCCCAACGGTCGCAAGTTGATTGGGAAAATGGGAATTGGGCTTTTCGCGGTCGCACAGTTTACGCGACACTTTCTAATTGTCACCAAGTGTAAAGGCGATGACTTTCGCACGATCGCCGATGTAACGCTTGGCAAAATCAAAAAAGAAGTGGAGGGACTTGGCCCAGATGAAATTACTAGTGGAGAAGCGCGAGTCTGGACCGAGCGAGCGTCCAATGTCAATTCGCATGGTACGGAAGTAAAACTGCTCGACCTGTAGCCACGAACAAGGGCCGAGCTTTGCAGCCTCGACCGCTGGACCCGTATCGACTTTGAAGTTGAAACGGAAGGCAAGCCGCAAAGCGATCCACCGGTGTTCCATATCGGGCGAATGGACCCGCAAGCCAAGGGAGAATTGAAAGTCCAGCCCGCGCTGCCTTGGGACACAAAAGACGAACCTAAAGTGAAGTTTGATAAGTTTGTCGGTTCCGTGCGGCGTTTGGCCAAAACCGACAACCAGTTGGTCGATCTCGAATCGGTTTGTGACAATTACCTTCAGATGATTTGGGAGACGAAGCTGAGCTTGCCGTAAAGCTTGTTGCGTCGGTGCAGAGAATAACGGATGTTGACACGCTTCTTGAAAGTGACGCGATGCTTCGCGAATCACTTGTCACATCAAGTGCTGATTTGCTCGAATCTGCAGGTAACGACCGCGATGCTTACGTCCAATGGGTAGAGGCGGGCGAACAATAGTAGGTAGCTTCGCTTGGGGGCAGGGCTCTATGTTTGGTGTTCAGATTCCGTTCCGCTTCAATCTGCTTCGCTTGACGTCACCATTTTGCTGACTCTTTGTAGCGTTTCTCAGGTAGTCGGGCCAGATTTGAAACGCGGTCGGTGCCTTCCAGTCCGAACCACGGCACCAGTTCTCGGAGCATTGCCCGGCACCAACGTCGACAAAGCCAGGCTGCCATGTTGCGTCCAGCCGCTTCGCTGCGGAAACCCGCGTACGACGCGGCGTCAACTCAGTACACTGTCGCTGTCGGCGAGATGATTTCCTCAACACTTACACGCTTCGCGAATCAGACATATGAACCGAGACGTATTAGTTTGGCGTGTTCCGATCGATAGACCGCGAACGAACAACTGAAACTGGAACAGAAATGACGGGTAATGCTATTTGCCAGTTTGCAGCCTGGATGCGAAACGCGATTCTCGGTTTCTTTCTTCTTCCGAAAGATCTGCTACTCTGAGTCAAATTCTTCAGCAACTACGAGGCTCACGGGGGTTCCGAAATGAGATCCAGCCAGATCACTCGTTCAGGAATGATGGTTCTTCTCAGTACAATTGCCTTCCAGGTCCAGGCATTTGAAGATCATAGACGGATCGATTTTAATCGCGATGTCCGGCCGATTCTTTCCGACAATTGTTTCACGTGTCATGGACCGGACGAACAGCAGCGGGTGAATGATCTGCGGCTGGATCGATCGGAAGATATGTTCGCGGATCGAAACGGTCATCGAGTAATTGTGCCTGGTGACGTTGCTGGAAGCCTTCTGCATCAGCGAATTACTTCTCCCGATCCTGAACTACAAATGCCGCCCGGGGATTCAGGCCGGCAACTGACAAAGGCACAGATTAAAATCCTGGCGGAATGGATTCACGAGGGAGCCGAATGGAAAGAACATTGGGCCCTTGTCGCCCCGCAACGTCACGAGTCACAGGAAACACAGTCAAACTACTGGCGACGTAATCCGATTGATGACTTTGTATTGGCTCGACTCGAACAGGAAGGACTGCAACCATCCGCCGAAGCAAGTCGCCGTACACTGATCCGTCGAGTTTCACTGGACCTGACTGGTCTGCCACCGACGCCCGAAGACATTGAAGCCTTTCTTAAGGATTCGTCATCCGACGCCTACGAAACCGTTGTTGATCGACTTCTGGCATCTTCGCATTATGGTGAGCACATGGCTGTGCGATGGCTCGACGCCGCACGCTATGCAGATACCAGCGGTTATCAGACCGATGGTCCACGATCGATGTGGCGCTGGAGAGACTGGGTGATCAATGCGTTCAACAGCAACATGACGTTTGATCAGTTTACGATCGAACAAATTGCCGGAGACCTGCTGGAATCTCCAACACTCGATCAGCGTATCGCCACAGCGTTTAACCGCAATCATCGAGGTAACGCAGAAGGCGGAATTATCCCCGAGGAATACCAGGTTGAATATGTTGTTGATCGAGTTGACACCACCTTTACGGTCTGGCTGGGTCTCACAATGGGCTGCGCCCGTTGTCACGATCACAAGTATGATCCCATCCGGCAAAAGGACTTTTATCAGGTTTTTGCGTACTTCAACAACATCCCCGAACAGGGCCGCGCTGTCAAAGTCGGCAACTCCCCGCCCCTCATCAAAGCTCCTTTGCCAGAACAACAGTCGGAACTGGCGATGCTCGATCAAAAGATCGAGACGGCCTCGAAGCGGTGGCAGAACTTGCGGACCGAATTGCAGGACGCTCAGCGGACCTGGGAGTCCCGTTTTGCGCCTGCGGAGCCGATTGACTGGACCGTTTCCGATGGACTTGTTCATCATTTTGCTTTTGATGGCAGTTTGACCGATGCCGTGCGAAACCTTGACGCTTCGTTCGACGCCGGACCGGCCACCTATGCACATGGCCACTTCGGACAAGCGATCGAAATGAATGGCAGATCGTTCCTGTACGCTGGCGATACGTCTGGCTTTGGCTACCTTGACAAGTTTTCCATCGCCCTGTGGATTTATGCGACGGATGATAATGGGACAGTCATTTCGCGGATGACGCCAGAGGAACACGGTGAGGGATATTACGTCGAATTGCTGAATGGTAATGTGCAGGTGAACCTTATCAAACGTTGGCTTGATGATGCCATTCGAGTAGAAAGCCTTGCCTTACTTCCATTACGGCAATGGTGTCATCTGACTCTGACCTGCGATGCGACACGTCTCGCTGAAGGAATTCGCGTTTACGTGAATGGTGAGCCGTTTGCGTTGGACGTGAAACTCGATCAGCTCAACCAGACATTTGCGCTGCCAAAGGAACCACTCCGAATCGGCGGTGGACAGCATCCGTTCACAGGTTCTCTGGATGACGTTCGGATTTTTGCGCGAGACCTGACTTCGGCGGAAGTTCAAATGCTTGCGGTTCCTCAATCCGTAACAGAAATTCTGTCGCTGCCTGCGGATTCTCGCACCAATGCACAGCACGCTAAGCTGAAACGATATTTTCTCGACAACGATGCGCCGGCCACGATCAAGGACGCGGAAGGTTGTCTTGCAGACCTCCGCCGTCACCGGCGTGACCTGTACGACAATCTCCCCACGGTGATGGTCATGCAGGAATTGGAGAAGCCGCGAGAAACTCATGTCCTGGTTCGAGGACAGTACGATCATCCCGGAGACAAAGTTGAACCGGGAGTGCCGCCTGTCTTTCCGTCGCTGCCTGTGGATGCTCCGAAGAACCGGCTTGCTCTGGCTCGTTGGCTGGTCAGCCCCGATCATCCACTCACGGCCCGAGTCGCCGTCAATCGATTCTGGCAACGGTATTTCGCCCAGGGACTTGTCAGTACCAGTGAAGACTTCGGCGCTCAGGGCGAAAGTCCCAGTCATCCGCAGCTTCTGGACTGGCTGGCGACCGAATTCGTAAGACTCGGCTGGGACATCAAAGCCCTGCAGAAACTCATCGTCACGAGTGCCACGTATCGTCAATCGTCAAATGTCA
>JBDNFT010000745.1:0-3693 GCA_041689695.1 Planctomycetaceae bacterium
CGAATCGAGCAGGAATGGTTTGTGGAGACCGTCATCGATCGCGTTGAAACCACGGGCCTGACATGGCTTGGACTGACAATCAACTGCTGTCGCTGTCATGACCACAAGTACGATCCAATTTCACAGAAGGAATTCTATCAGCTCTTCGCCTACTTCAACTCCGTCGAAGAATCCGGAGTACTTTCGCCACAAGGTAAGAACGGAGAAAACACTCCACCACTATTTGCCCTGACAACCCCAGAGCTGGAATCACAGAAAGCGAAACTGCTGGCCGCCATTCATAAAGCCGAAGAGCAGAAAAAAATGGCATTGCCTAAGTTGGCAGAATTGCTCGTCGCCTGGGAACAGAAGGCGAAGTCAGAAACGGATGCAGACCGATCGATCTGGAAGTCTGTGGAACCAGGCACCGTTCAGTCACTGGGTGGTGCAGACTTCAAACGTCTTGACGATGGCTCGTGGCTGGCAACAGGGAAAAATCCTGCAAACGACGAATACCGCATTAAGATTCCGCTCAAGACTTCTCGTCTCACCGGACTACTATTAAAAACATTGCCGCACGCAGAGTTGCCCGCTCAAAGCCTGGGACGTGGATTCAACGGAAATTTTGTACTGACGGGTGTGTCTGCAGAAATAATTGTCGATGGTCAAAAGCCAATTCCGGTCGAACTGAAAAAAGCGGAGGCGGACTATTCACAGCCCAACTACACGGCTGCTCAGATTGACCTGAAGCTGCAGCCTGCAAGTGATCGCAGCCGCAACAAGACAGGCTGGGCGATTGACGGCAACGACCCGACAAAAAAGGTTGCTCGGCGAGTTTACTTTGCTCCAGCGAAACCCGTCGAAGTTCCGGCCAACGCGACGCTGGTGGTGTACATGACGCATGATTCACAGTTCGGCGATCACAACGTGGGCTGCGTTCGATTCTCAATCAGTGACGCTGACATCGATCGCGTTGGCCTGACTGAACAGGGGCTTCCACCGGAAATTCAAACAATACTCACACTTGCTGCTGATCAACGCCAACCCGCGCAGATTCAGCAACTCGAAAAGTACTTCCGCGAACACGTCGACAATCCACTCCGCGCGGCAGAGATGGAATTGAAGGAGGCTCAGCAAAAGCTCAATGACTTCAACGACAATTTACCCACAACAATGGTAATGAAGGAAGGCAAACCCCGCGAAGCGTTCGTGCTGAAACGCGGCGAATATGACCAACCAGCAGAAAAAGTTGAACGCGCTGTTCCGGCATTCTTGCCACCGCTGCCGATCGGAACATCGAATGATCGATTGGGATTGGCTCAATGGATCGTGAGCGATACCAATCCACTCACTGCCCGCGTCTGGGTCAACCGCGCGTGGGAACGATTCTTTGGAACTGGTATTGTGAAGACGAGCGAGAACTTTGGGTCCCAGGCAGATTTCCCGAGTCATCCTGAACTTCTGGATTGGCTCGCCGTAGAATTCATGCAACCAACGACATTGCCAGCCGTCAACGGAATTGCGGCTCAGGCTTGGGACATGAAAGCATTGCAAAAACTCATCCTGATGAGTGCCACATATCGACAATCGTCCGTAGTACCGCACCGTGTGAAACAGACAGATCCGGAGAACCGATTGCTTGCGCGAGGCCCGCGATTTCGGTTGTCAGCCGAGATTATCCGAGACCAGGCGTTAGCGGTCAGCGGTCTGTTGGTATCAAAAATTGGCGGCAAAAGTGTGCGACCGTATATGCCGGAAGGCGTCTGGGACGAAACCAGCAAGTACGGCGATTTGCGCGGCTACAAGCACGACAAAGGCGAAGGACTTTACCGTCGCACGATGTACACAATCTGGAAACGCACAGCAGCTCCGCCGTCGGCCATGTTATTCGACGCCCCAAATCGTGAAGTTTGCACCATCAAACGCTCTCGAACGAACACTCCACTTCAGGCATTGGCCTTGTTGAATGAAGTCACGTATGTCGAAGCCGCTCGCGCATTGGCAAGTCGAATCATACACGAAGGCGGAGCTGCCACCGAAGATCGTATGGCGTACGGATTTCGTGTGATCACAGGTCGAACTCCGACAACTTCCGAGCTTAGAGTTTTAATGGCAGGATGGTCAGCGGATCAGGCTTCTTTCAAGGCGGCTCCCGAAACGGCGAAGCAATTACTTGCCGTCGGCGAATCGAAAGTGCCATCAGACATCGATCCCATAGAACTCGCCACATGGACCGTTTCTGCCAATGTGCTTTTAAATCTGGATGAGTTCGTGACACGGGAATAGGTATGATGACGTGATATCCGTGAATCACAACACTCTCCAATTGTGCATGGTAGGGCAAAATCGTTTAATTAGTGAGCCGACGGCGCTAGCCGCGGGCCATTCGACCCCTATATTTAGCAAAGCGAAGCCGTGATGGATGGCTGTTTCGAAGTTCTGAACCTTGGGTCGCGGGAAATTGTCTGAATTCAATGAATCAACTATCGGTTATGAACCTACTGCAGAATTGATGCGATGGAGACAAAGACATGACCAAAAACGTGGAACTGGATGTGGCTCAGGCAACGTTGAGCGAGCTGGTCGCCGGGCTGACGCCGGAAGACGACATCGTGATTATGAAGGACCATAAGCCGGTAGCGAAACTGGTGGCGACTTCGGCAGTTCGTTCGCATCGTGTTCCCGGTTTGATGAAAGGCAAGCTGACTGTTCTCGCCGAAGACGACGAACACCTGAAAGACTTTGAGGAGTACATGCCATGAGGTTGCTTCTCGACACTCATACGCTACTCTGGCTGGTATCCGACGATCCGAAGTTGAGCCGGAAAGGGATGAAACTGCTGGTTGATCCGGAAAACGACTTGCTGCTCAGTCCGGCAACGTATTGGGAACTCGCCATTAAGATCTCGATCGGCAAATATCGTCTGACCGATCCGTTGGCGAATTACATCGACGAGGCGGTTCGGTTGTATGGATTGAACATTCTTTCGATCACTCCCAAGCATGCGGAAGCAATCGTGCAATTGCCCCATCATCATAGAGACCCGTTTGATCGAATGCTGATTGCTCAAGCGTTGGTGGAAGAAGTTGCCGTGGTCAGCTCCGACGACGCTTTCGATGCATACCCTGTCAAACGACTCTGGTAGAGAAGCGGATTATAGCGGTCTCGGAATTCCTCGAAGACACTGCAACGCCCGCCTCACGAGGACTTCGGGGAGAAGAGGTTATTAGGCTGTTGCAGATTCCTCAATCAGCACCAGACGACGACGAGTGCGATCGGATTGTCGCAGAAGAACGTGTGTGAAAGCAGGGCCGATGAAAGTGCTGCTGGACTTGAATGTCGTACTGGATGTCATTCTGAATCGGCAACCATTTTTCGCTGACTCGCTGGCCGTTTGGAATGTTTAGAAGTCAGATGAATTCGAAGGGTTTCTCGCCGCGACGGAATCCACAAATCTGTTCTACATCGTCGAGCGAATCGCAGGGAACTCGGCCGCACGAACCGCAGTAAGTGTCTGCCTGAATGCATTCCAAGTTGTTGCCGTTGATCACATGATCCTGAAGGCGGCGGAATCTCTGTCAGGTACCGACTTTGAAGACAACGTCTGCATTGCCTGTGCGACATCCGTGGCTGCCGATTGGATCGTCACACGAGACACAACTGGTTTTGCTCAAAGTTCAGTTCCTGCGATTGCCCCTGCGGATTTGATGAAAC
>JBDNFT010000746.1:0-4480 GCA_041689695.1 Planctomycetaceae bacterium
TCTGAATGCGACGGCGTTGCATCAGGTCATTCCGTCAGAGAATCAGTTCTGACAAACGTGTCAAATATGACCATTACAACGTGGCTGCCTGGACGGAACTTCGACGGGGCTCCGTCAGGCAGCACCGCGAAGAGATCACATTGCTGTCCACGTTATCGACTTTACGACAACCAGCAAACGAAGTCATCAACTCCTGCCTTGCGAATGGAATTTTTAGTTGTCGCTAAAGAGTAAAACTAGTTGTCGCCTAACAACCATTTTCTGACACTGCGGTTGATCAAAAATCCAATTCCAGCGACTGCCGCAACGGACAACAAAATCGGCAAGGCATGTGATGGATTGACAAGATAGTGTGTCGCCCCTTGCTGGTGTTCCGGATGGCCGTGGCCTTCGTGTGCAATCAAGGTGGATGTCAGACAAATCAGTGCGGCAAGGGAAGTGAAAGAACGAAGCATTTCAGGAATCACTTTCGAGGGTATAAATTCACTACTTGTTCCGAGGCTCCTGCCTCGGAACACACTGCATTGAAGGCTCATGCCACCACTGTGCAAATCGGAGGCAAGAGCCTCCGGACATTGCGTTCCGAGCCTGGAGCCTCGGAACGCGAAGTACCATTCTCCAATTTGCTACGACGCACAACAAACGAAGTCGCAGATTAGCATCGCGTCCTAATCTTTTCTATGCCAGTCGTTGTTTCCATTCCGCAACGCGAGCATTGACCGAATCCGGACCACCGCTGCCGTAGCTCTGCAACGCATTGAGCGCGTTGCGAGTACCGAGAACCTGCTTCACGTCCTCCTGGATCAAGTCGCAGACTTCCTTGAGTTCTGACAACGGCAAATCGCTGAGACGACAACCACGTGCTTCGCAATGAGACACCAGGCGGCCGACGGTTTCGTGTCCGGTTCGCATTGGCACGCCTTTCTTGATCATGTATTCCATCAACGCAGTGGCGTCGAGAAACCCATCTTCAATGCGCGAGGCGATCACGTCCAGTCGTAGCTCAGCACCAGCAATGATCGATGGTGCCAGTTCCAGCGACGCATGCAAAGCATCGTATGCAGTGAACATCGCCAGCTTGTCTTCCTGCAGATCCCGGTTATACGCCATCGGCAGACCCTTAATCAGAATCAGCAATTGTGGCAACGCCCCCATGACTCGCGCCGTGCGGCCGCGGATAAGTTCCAAGACGTCCGGATTGCGTTTCTGCGGCATAATTGACGAACCCGTCGTGTAGGCATCAGGCAGACTGATGAAACCAAATTCCGTCGTGAACCAGACAATCCATTCTTCAGCCCACGTACTCAGATGAGCGGCAACCAATGACAGACAGAATACGAACTCAACCAGGAAGTCTCGATCACTGCTTACATCAAGGCTGTTCGCCGCGACAGATTCAAAGCCCATCAGTTTCGCTGTCAGATCACGTTCGATCGGGAGCGATGTCCCCGCCAATGCAGCCGCACCTAACGGACACACGTTGACTCGCTTGCGACAATCGGCCAATCGCTCACGATCTCGTTGAAATTTTTCGACATATGCCAGCCAGTAGTGCGCCGCCAGTACCGGTTGCGCACGCTGCATGTGTGTATAACCCGGCAACACAACGTCCGCGTCCTGATCGCAGCGTGCAAGGAATGCTTTTTGAATCTCTGTCAGCAGTTTGTCCAGTTCATCAATTGCGTCGCGAGTATACAGTTTTAGATCCGTCGCCACCTGATCGTTACGACTGCGGCCCGTGTGCAGCTTGCGCCCCATATCTCCAACGCGGGTGATAAGTGCGTTTTCGATGTGCATGTGGATGTCTTCCAGATCCGTGCGGAAGACGAATTGCCCTGCGGCAATTTCTTCGCCAATCTGATCCAGATGCGCACAGATGTGATCACGATCATCAGCACTGATGATTCCAGCATGTGCCAGCATCGTGGCGTGTGCCATAGATCCACGAATATCGACCGCATAAAGTCGCTTATCGAAGCTGATGGATTCTGTGAACGCTTCGACTCGAGGATCAGTCGCCTGATGAAATCGTCCGCCCCATGCTTTAGTCATACAGATTCGTCCCTGTGAGGTCCATTGATTTGTGATTTACATTGAATACGACCGAAACTGGCGTCTCTGCCTGTAGCGAAAGTCGTCAAGACTTTCGGCGGTTCAGCGTGAATCCGAAAGTCTTGACGACTTTCGCTACTATTAAACTCGACATTGACGACGCAATAGCTTACTCGGGACGCTTGCCATGTTCCACGATCACAGTGGTTCGAATTCCGCCACGTGGTGTAAATGCTGCCTCAATCTTCATCCAGCGCGGGTTCGTGACGGCCACAAGGTCGTCCAGAATCATGTTGGTCACGCGTTCGTAATACGCACCATGATTTCGATACTGCTGCAGGTACATTTTCAACGACTTGAGTTCATAGCAGACTTTATCGGCGACGTAAGTGATCGTCAAAGTGCCAAAGTCTGGCTGGCCCGTTTTTGGACACATCGACATGAATTCCGGAGCAACGGTGTCAATGACGAAATTTCGCTGCGGATATGGGTTTTCGAAGGTTTCGAGCAAATCACGGGTTGGATCAGACATTGATGAATGGGCCTGTTTAAAGTTCGATTGAGATTGAGATAACGTGAAAAGCAGGACGGGACTCCAGTCCCGTCGTGACATGTATGGTTCGCGTCAGGACGGGTCTGGAGACCCGTCCTACGAGATGGCACTGCGGACCAGGATCATAGACATGTCACCGGTTCTCAACGACGAATTCACCCGCAGAATTGCCCTGATTCCCGTTTCGGGAGCAGGATTCCGCTGACTAACGCTCGCAATTCGGAATGCTACAATGCGAAATCTGCAAGCGGTGGGATTCCGCCTGCGCGAATTGAACCTATCAGTCCATCCTGGAAGAAAAATAACGGAGAAATTGTCCGATGAGTCTTGCGATTACCGCCCTCCACGCTCGTGAAATTCTTGACAGCCGCGGCAACCCAACAGTGGAAGTTGACATCCAACTGGAAGACGGCACTGTCGGCCGCGCGGCAGTTCCCAGCGGAGCCAGCACCGGGGCTCACGAAGCCTGCGAAATTCGCGACACTGGTGACACAGGACGCTACCTTGGAAAGGGCGTTCTGCAGGCCGTTGAAAATGTCAACGGTGAAATCGCTGACACCTTGATGGAAATGGATTCCTACGATCAAGCCGTCATCGACCAGACCATGCTGGAACTCGACGGAACCCCAAACAAGGCACGTCTCGGTGCCAACGCAATTCTGGCCGTGTCGCTCGCAAACGCTCATGCAGCAGCCGCAAGCTGCGGTCTGCCATTGTTCCGCTATCTCGGCGGCGTGGGAGCCAACTGTCTGCCGGCGCCGATGATGAATATCATCAACGGTGGTGCTCATGCCAACAACGGCATCGACATTCAGGAATTCATGGTCATGCCGCTGGGCTTTGACTGCTTCAGCGACGCATTACGAGCCGGTACGGAAATCTTTCACAGCCTGAAAAAGGTTCTCGCCGGAAAAGGCATGAGCACCGCCGTCGGCGACGAAGGCGGATTTGCCCCGGACCTGAAGACCAACGAAGAAGCTCTGGAAGTGATTATGCAGGCGATTGAGGCCGCTGGTTATCAAGCTGGTGAGCAGATCCGAATCGCTCTGGACTGTGCCGCCACGGAATTCTTCGATTCCAAGACTGGCATCTACACAATCGATGGCAAGAAAATGGATTCCGACGGAATGGTCGGCTTGCTGGATTCGTGGGCCAGCAAGTACCCGATTTGCTCAATCGAAGACGGCTGTTCCGAAGACGACTGGGACGGATGGAAGAAGCTGACCGATAAACTTGGTGTGCGGCTGCAACTTGTGGGTGACGACTTGTTCGTAACCAACGTAACTCGCCTGAGCCAGGGAATCGACAAGGGTATTGCCAACAGTATTCTCGTTAAGGTCAACCAGATCGGAACACTCACTGAAACCATTCAAGCTGTGCAGATGGCCTATCGCAACGGCTACACGGCTGTAATGAGTCATCGATCTGGCGAAACCGAAGACACCACGATCGCCGATTTGGCTGTCGCACTTCGAACGGGACAGATCAAGACGGGTTCCGCCAGCCGCACAGACCGGATTTGTAAATACAATCAACTGCTCCGCATCGAAGAGTTGCTGGGCGACACTGCTACCTTCGGCGGCACGATTGGCTAGTTGTCCTTAACGGGCTTTACCACTCAAACACCGCTGAATCGAAGAGTTCGACAGCGATGACCACCGAAGAATCGGACACCAACATTGAACCGACCTCTGAGGAACTGACTACAGTTCCGCAGACGGTCGGTTCTTTTTTGATATCGATTGCATTCTGGTCTGCGTTGCTGTTATCGGCAGTCATGTACGCGGGAGTCGCGCTGTCCCCGAAGCTGGCCGACTGGATCAGCGTGCGCCAACAACATGCGGCCAATGCTGTTCGTCTTCAGGAACTGGAAGA
>JBDNFT010000747.1:0-3409 GCA_041689695.1 Planctomycetaceae bacterium
AACTCTTTGGCCTTGGCCTCCAGTCCGGCAGCAAGTTGCTCAATTGCCGGCGTCAGATCGTGATCGATACCTTCGAGCGCCGAAAGGTGGATCACTGTCGGAATCACATCATTGGACGACTGACATCGGTTGACATGTTCGATCGGTCGGATGGGCCTGACGTCGCCTTTCGTGCCGCCCATCAGCTCGTTTGCGCGGCTGGCAATCACCTCGTTGGCATTCATGTTGGTCGAAGTGCCGGAGCCCGTCTGAAAAATGTCGAGTATGAATTCCTGATCCCATTGACCGTCAGCGACTTCGCGGGCGGCTGTGATAATTGCATCGGCGAAATCGTTGCTGACGAGCCCGAGTTCCTGATTGACCTCAGCAGCAGCGGCCTTCACAAGGCCCAGCATTTTGATAATCCTTCGTGGGAATCGAATGCCGGAAATCTGAAAGTTGTCAGCCGCTCGTTGTGTCTGTGCGCCATAGTGAACATTGAAGGGGATGCGAACTTCACCCATCGTGTCCGACTCACTTCGGTATTCAGTCATTTCACACCTCAATCTTCCGCCCCCTCGGGAACGGCAACGCCAGTGTCCTGTTAATTCCCCTACGCCTTCGGCTCGCCGTTAAACGAATTTTGCTCAACAACTTGTGCATCGGTGCTCAGTTGATGTAACTTGAGACGGCAGCGAGCGAGATCAGAAGACTCACCAGAGAAAAAAAAGCTCAATCCGTCATCCGGTATCGCAGCGGCAGCGATCACCGCAGTCGCAGTTGTCATTTCCGTTTGATCCTTTCACGCTGTCGGCAACTATCCTTCGACAAGGAAACATCTCCTATGATACTGTTATGCGACGGAGATACTACACACCGTGGTCGGGTGCCGACCTGCGTGACATCGACCAATGCCAGCGGCAAAAACGTGAATGATTTTTGGGAGCAATTTCATTGGTTGACGATTGGTGTGATCGTGTTCGTTCAAGTTAGATGTCACATCAGAGCTTCGTTTTTCGGCTCGCTCTGTTCTCGCAAGATTCTCCAGTGTCAACCGGACATCACTGAGGTTTGGAACCGAACTCTGCCGAACAGATTTTGACAGAACTCGATAGCTCGAACGACCTGCAACTTAACCCATGCAGACTTTCCGGATTCACGCATCCGGCCAAGTCGTGAGATCAAACTTTTCCGCGAAATGTCGATTCGCGAAGCATCGACTTGATGAACGGAGCGGGCTTAGGCTTCCATCCACTTCGGCCGCTACTGAGCGTCATTCTGTGCCAGACCACTGTGGTTCGCCAATCGTGTCATTTCACTCAGAGACATCCTACACCTCGCAGCCCGTTCCGAGTTTGTTCAAATTGACACCTCTCAGACAGGTTGATACCGTGATATCAGCGGCGCGTCGAATATTTGACGACGAAGGGCACCTCATTGATGTCTACCAGAACAAAGGGCGGTTTCTGTACAAAATCTGAAGCGTTCACCTTCAACACTCAGTATACCGACTATTCACCATCGACTAATGTCGATCAGATTCTTCAGCAACGAGAACGTGATTCCGACGGTAAATCAGTGTATCGACGGGACGAAAACGGACTTCCGATCGCAAACGGAGCAAAGCAAGGAGTGCCACTTGGCGATGTTTGGGATATTCCGTATCTAAACCCAAAGGCAAAGGAGCGGGTTGGATACCCAACGCAAAAGCCTATTTTCCTTCTTGATCGAATCATTGAAATAGCATCTAACCCACAGGATGTTGTGCTCGACGCTTTTTGCGGCAGCGGCACCACTTTGGTCGCTGCTCATCCAGCCAATCGCCGATACTTTGGGATTGGTGTGTCGTACGATGCGATTCAATTGGCAACGGATCGCCTGAATGACCCGATGCGGTCAGAGTCTATGCTTTTGGATAACGGTCGGGATTCATATCGAAATTCAGATGACACATTGCTTAGATACCTTCATGCAGTCCCGCATATTCCATTGCAAAGGAACCGTGGCATTGACGCCATTCTGAAAGTTGAATTCAACGGCAGGCCGGTCTTAGTTCGGATTCAGCGGCCAAATGAGACGATCGATGAATGTGCCGCATTTCTGTGCAAAGCTGCAAGGATGAAAGATGCCGGTCTCTTATTGGTCAAAACGAACGACGTGGAGGCATTTGATTTCTTCGATGACTCACCAGATGGCGTTACAGTTATCGACAGTACTCCGCTGGCAATCGAAAACAAAATTGAGAGCCTGACAAGCACCGCCACCAAAGAAGGCAAATAACAAGGATCGGGATAGGGACCCGGATTGCTCCGAGGCCCCTTCCACACCACCCGGCGAGCGGGTCCGCACCGGGCGGTTCATTTCCTTGCAGTGAGCTTCTGCCAGATGATAATTATGAATACCGACATCAAATTAGTTCCTGGACCACTAAAGATCGTGAATCACCCTCGGCGGAAATGCGGCTCGTAAGGCGTTCAGTATTGCAGCGACATCAATGACTTCCTGCAGGACAGCACCGGCGACCGGACTTAAATATCCAGTCGAAGCGAAACCCATACCAATCAGACTCAATGCCATGCCGCCGAAAGCGCTTTGCAATGCGATCGTTCGCATCCGGCGGCTGATGTGCATGAACTCATCGACTTTAGTGAGCGAGTTATCCATGATGACAACGCCAGCGGCTTCCGCAGTCACATCGCTGTTTTGCCCGATCGCCATGCCCACCGTCGCAGCCATCATGGCGGGGGCATCGTTGATGCCGTCTCCCACGTAAAGTGTCTTCGCCTTTGCGGTTTCTTTGCGAACGATGGCTAATTTCTGTTCCGGACTTTGCTCCGCGAAAATCTCGGTGATTCCGACCTGCTCAGCAAGGTAGCGGACCTCCGATTCACGATCGCCCGACACAATCATCACGCGATTAAATTGATGACGCGGGCCGAGATGCTTGATAAAAGAACGGCTATCCGAACGCGGCGCATCGCGGAATCGCAATGTGGCGGCATAACGATTGTCGATGACAATCACGCACTCCAGACCTCCGGCGACAGGCGGAATCTGATTAGCGCCAGGGATCTTTTGCTCAGCGAGCTTGTTTCGACTGGTGACTTGCAGCGAATGACCGGAAACGGTTCCCACTAATCCTTTGCCCGGCTGCTCGCCTACTTCGGTCGCTTCGGGCAGCACTATTCCCGCTTGACTCGCCGCAGCCAGAATCGCGCTTGCCAGCGGATGTTTGGAATAACGCTCCAGTCCAGCGACAAGCGTCAACACTTCTTTCTGGTCAAAACCCGGAGCAACCAGTTGATCTGTCAGCGTCGGCTCGCCATACGTCAGCGTCCCGGTCTTGTCGAAAATCGCAGTGCGACAGGTCGCGATCTGCTCCAGCACGATGGGACTTTTGACGATGATCGCGCGTCGAGCACACAGCGAG
>JBDNFT010000748.1:0-2095 GCA_041689695.1 Planctomycetaceae bacterium
AGCTCTGCATTTTTTCGTCAGCGACAGTGACAAAATTGCAGCGAATTGCCCAGTCGCCGTCATGCAATTCAATCCCCTGTGCGGCTGCTTCCAGGGGAGCCCGGCCGGTATGGAATTCCAAAGGACTGTAGCCAAACAGACTCATTGTCCCCACATCGCTGCCCGAAGGCATTGAGGCCGGCACGTTGTCCGTTTCGCCAACACATCCCAAAGCAGCGACTTCGTCCATGTGCGGAATTCGCGCAGCCTGCAACGGAGTTTGTCCGTTTAGACTTGGTTGTGGTTCGTCAGCAACACCGTCGGGAATGACAAGAGCGAATTTCATGCGATGATCGACATAAACGGGATTTGTGAATTTGATAAATTTGCTTCGGCGAGCGGTGTGGCGTAAGCCGACCGGTACATTGCGATTCGATATGAAACGACTGACGCTCATGGCTCGGCAATCACTATGCACCGAGAAGCTGACGCATGCCGCCACCGACCACCGCAGGTTAAACGAACCGTCGAAAATCAACAATTCGAAGATGGCTATTTCATGGCATCAGCATCGACCGCTGACTTTAACTGAACAACGCTGTCTGGCAAAACGTGGCCCATTTTTTCCTTTTTCGTCGTCATGTAGCCGGTCCTCAGTACTTGAGGCGGAGCCACAATGGGAACCTGTTCCACGACGTGCAAATCAACGCCCGTGTAGACGAATGCGTCAGTCTTTTTTGGGTTATTGGTAAGCAATCGCACGCGATTTAAACCAAGATCCTTCAGGATTTGCAAGCCGACCATGTAATCACGCATGTCGGCCTTGAAGCCCAGCCGATGATTCGCTTCGACCGTATCCAATCCCTGATCCTGCAGCTGATACGCTTTCAACTTTGCCAACAGGCCGATTCCGCGACCTTCCTGCGGCAGATAGACGACAGCTCCCGTGCCTTCCTTGTAGATCATCTTCATAGCCATTCGCAACTGATCGCCGCAGTCGCAGCGCAGCGAATCCAGAACGTCACCCGTGAAGAATGACGAATGCATCCGAATCAATGGAGCATCGACCTTGCTGAGATCTCCCCAAGCCAACGCGAGTGGTTCCTGAATTTCGTGAGTAACCTGATATCCGAACACCGTTGGCGTACCAAAGTCCGCAGTCGGCATCGGCACCGCCACAATGCGAGTCACGAGTTGTTCCCGCAATCGCCGATACTTGATTAACTCCTCGATCGAGATCATCGGGATGTCGTATTCTTTGGCGATCAATTGCAGCTCGGCAAAATCCGCCATGCCATGACTGGTCTGGCTGCAGATTTCGATCAACGCTCCAATCGGACGTTTCCCGGCGAAGCGCATTAAGTCGATTGTCGCTTCCGTATGACCCGCGCGGCGAAGGACGCCGCCATCCATCGCTGCCAGCGGATTCACGTGTCCCGGCTGTAGAAAATCGTCAGCAATCGCCGCTGGATCCGCCAGAGCACGAATTGTTCGCGCGCGATTCAACGCACTCACGCCGGTCCCTGCGGACACATGATCGACTGCTCGCAGGAACGCAGTTTTGTTCGGGGCGTTGTTGCTGGATTCGTCTACGACCGGACGCAGTTTCAGTCGTGCAGCTTCTTCTGCGGCCACAGGAACGCAAAGCGTTCCTCGACCTATCTTCAGCATAAAATCGACTTGTTCAGGCGTAATCGATTCGGCCGCACAGATGAAGTCTCCTTCATTCTCGCGATCTTCATCATCGACAACAATGATCATACCACCCTTCTGAAGAGCGTCGATCGCCTGCTGAATACTATGCAGCGGCACGGGATTTCACTTCTGCGTAAATGGAATGCGTAACTGTCGGTCTGAATGACTTCAGACGTCAGCCATATTCTATGCAAGATTATCTTACAGACAAACCAGCGTGTACCGGAATGAACTGCTGCCGAAACCTATTTCTGACGTCGTCGGTCACGACCTTTATTGATAGGACGAGCCGGGCGATCGGCGGAAGCACCCTGAGAAGGCTTGCGTTTGGACTGCTTGGCCCGTGCCGGTTTTGGCTTCGCAACTCCCGCCATGGTAGACAGTTTTTCCTGCGGACGAGCTGCCTGCGGACGGGTCTTGG
>JBDNFT010000749.1:0-4480 GCA_041689695.1 Planctomycetaceae bacterium
CCGTCTGTCCCTAGTTGATACGGGGACACGATTTAGTTTTCCGGATCAACGATCCAATATTCTGGAACTGCGAACTGTTCGTAAAGTTGTTTCTTCTATTTTCCAAGCAGTTCAGGTGTTTTCGCGAAACGATCGCTAGCATACCGTGTGAAACAAATGGGATCTACAGGCTATACCGGAATGCATTTATTCCGCGTGATCACTATGCGATTGCCTATCGACAGCACATTTTGCACGCATCGACTTGCGGTGGCCTGATTTCGATGTAACAGTCTCAAACAACATCGTCAGAAACTGCAGAGACTTCTGATACACGTCCTTGTGTGAACTTCCACGCGGGCCTGCTATGTTAAGCGTCTTGATTTGTTCGCGACCAATCCATTCAATAACGTCAGCGACTCGCTGTTCCGGCGAGACGTCCTCGGAAATCAAGGTCCCCGTGGCATTCAAAGTTCCAGCAGCTGGCGGACATAGATATTCAATTCGCAGTGGCCGAGCCTGAGTCTTTGCGGAATCAATCGTCAGTCGCGTCCCGCTGGAGATACGATCCAAGACCAGAATCAGAGTTGCATCAGAATCTCGCACGTTCCATTCCGTCCGAACGGCGTATGACTTCGAAGCCGTTTCACGCAGCGGATATCGCAGCGGGATGCTTCCGTCTTCTGACCGGCGATCACGCGGACACCAACCACCGATTTCGATACCGGCAGCGATCGCGGCATCCAGCGCGGCACGATCGACGCCTGTCTGACCGCCGGATACAATTCGTGACAGCCGGATGATTTTGCTTCGACTGCGAGATGCAATAACAGGCTTCATGGGCGTTCGTACCATCCGTACAGTTTGACTTTGACATCAAAACGTCTGCCAGGAGTCGTGTAATCTTCGCGATAAACCTTGAACGTGACTTCGTCGTTGACTTTGTGAGTTTTCAGCAGATCGATCAGATCATCGAACTCTTTCAATGGTATGCCTTCAAATTTCTCCAGCTTGTCACCAACTTCAAGTCCCGCCTTTGCGGCAGAAGATTCAGGTCCAATTTGGTCAATCTGAATTCCCTTGTCATCGGCATTGGAACTCTGATGCACGATGCCAAGATAAACCTGACCACGCGACATGACATTGGTATCTCCAAACATACCTTTGATCTGAGCAATCTCTTCCGGCGTTTGGGTGTGCCCGTCGATCAATACGAACGAAAGTCGGCTGCGACCAGGTACAAAGCTGTGATTCAAAAGAGGTGTCAATCGCTTCATCAGCGAAATGGCATATTCGTCTGCCTTCCAGAACTCATCGACAAACACTTTGAGATGCTCATTGCTGGTAGGACTCGACTGATAACTACTGGAGCTGCGTTCCCAAAGCTTTGCTGGATCTCGAGGACTCATGTTGCCCCCCAGCAATTGAAGTTGTAGCATGGCAATTTCTACGCGTCGCTTCCAGTGGCGTTCCAACGCATCCTGAGCTGTTTCAGCAATGAACCAACGTTCTGAATTTGCAGCGATCTCAATCGCGTCGGAAGCCTGACGCACCACTCCCGAATCTCGATCGCCAGTCGCATAGATTCTTATCAGCAGCTCAATACATCGCTTGGCGACTTCGTTGTCGGGATGTTTTTCAGTCGCCTCAGCCAGTAGTGCCACCTGGTCTGCGCTTACGGATTTCAATGCATCCAATGACTTTTGTCTTACGCTGTACTGAGGTGCGGCCAGTAGATCAATGGCCTCGTGAACCTGTTCGGCGGTTATTGACGGTTCTGGCGGCTGAATCGAAACAGCCGCAGCGGGTGGTTTGGGGGACGGTAGTTTTTCGGCGGGCGTCAGGTTTTCGTCGGCCGTTGAGATACCTTCCAACGACAGACTGCAGAGAAGCGTAAGGCTGAGAACTAGACTTCGCACGGCCAGAAATAAGGCTGTCGATCGTCTTGCGAATGTCGCCTCTCCCCCCCGCATTCGATTTGCCAACGTCACGGATTTCCCACGGTGGGATAGGGTGAGGGGGGAAGAATTAACTGTTTCGTGGTTCATTATATTAACTCCCGATCAGTGGAATTGTTTCCGCAGCGAGCTGGTTTCGCAAGGCCATCTCAAAAAGTTGTCCTGCAGGCTGGTATTCGCGAGAAGCACGGCCAAACACTACACTTCGCCGCTTCCATGCTGAGATATGATCGTAGTGGAATTCGCCAGAATTCCCCGGCACACCAAAACGTGTGGAATTCTGGCGAATCCCACTACACAAAATCGTGCTGCCCCAGAAACGAAGCGGGGCATTATTTTCATTACCCGAAGTGTTAGCGATGGACAAGGTTTTTCACAATGAATCCCTCACTTACGTTTCGGGTTGTGATGTTCCGTCGCGGACATGTTGAGAATCTGTTTCGCGATAATTTTATGGCCGCTATTCATCTTATTCTCTCAGGAACAAACAATGCTGGATGATGCAAACACATTGCTGATTCTCGCTGTGATTCTGGTCGCTGGGACTATTTCCGGAGCCATTGCCAAGCGATTCAACCTGCCATCCGTCACCGGTCAGATTCTGGCGGGAGTGTTGATGGGGGAATCTGTATTGGACTTATTGACCGAGGAACGACTTCATTCCCTGGACGCTCTTATCAAATTTGCGTTGGGACTCATGGCCGTCGCCGTCGGCAGTCATTTGAACTTTAAGCGACTACGTCCGGCCATGCGCAGACTCTTTTGGCTGCTACTGTTGGAAGCGACGCTTACGCCGATACTTGTCTATTGTGGTGTCATCACTTTTTCACAGACAACCTGGTACACGGCAATACTGCTTGCCGCGATCTCCATATCCACCGCTCCGGCAACGGTGCTGGCATTGGTGAAAGAGACGGGATCAAAAGGGTCGTTCGTAGCGACACTTCTGGCTGGCGTGGCCTTGAACAATCTGGTGTGTATTGTGTTCTTTGAGATCGCTCGCACCATTGCCAGAACGGCCATCAATCCGAACGGCGTGTTTGTTTCGTCCGATCTGATCGCACCGCTGATCAAGATCTGCGCCAGTTTATTGCTGGGATTTTCCATAGGCATGGCCTTGATTCTGTCGACACGACAAGTCGTGCGATCCGATCGACTTTCAGCGTTGTCGCTGATTGCAATCTTGTTGACAGCAGGCCTGTCGGCGCAGTTGGACTTGTCGGTCCTGCTGGCGTGTTTGTGTCTGGGTGTCACACTTGCGAATGTGTCGCCGGATCGAGAGGAAATCGGCCATCGTGTGTTTGAAACATTCGAATCGGCAATCTTCGCTGTGTTCTTCACCGTCGCGGGTATGGAATTGAAATTCGGCACCGTGGCGAAGGGAGGCTTGATAGCAGCCATTACGTTTACCATGCGAGCCATGGGAAAAATTGCGGCAGGCTACTTCGGGATGAAGTTCGCCAGCGCCACACCGCGATTTCGAACATGGCTGGGCCTCTCTTTGATTCCGCAGGCAGGTCTGGCGGTCGGTTTGATGCTGCTGGTGACGGAAGACAAAAACTTCGATGCGATACGCGAATTATTTCTCGCAGTCGTGCTGACCGTCGTGCTACTCAACGAAACCATCGGTCCGATTCTGACGCGTGTCGGCTTGCGACGTTCGGGTGACTTCGGTCGCGACCGCGCTCGGGTGCTCGATTTTCTTTCCGAACAAAACATCACCACGACACTCGTCGGGCCGACAAAAGAACAGGCTATTCGCGAACTTGTGGAACTCGCTGTCAGCGTGAATAAATTACCCGTTGATACGGACACGCTTTATGCTGAAGTGATGAAGGCTGAATCAGCGGCTTCGACGTGCGTCGGCCAGGGGCTGGCTCTGCCACATGCCAGACTGGATGTCGGCGCCAAAATCGTGGGGGCGATGGGGATCAGCCGCAACGGCTTGGAGCTGGATACACCCGATGGTCACCCGGTGCATTGCATGGTGTTGATTCTGACTCCCAGAACCATGCCCGAACGACACCTTCAGGTGCTGCAGGCGCTGTCAGCATCGATCGGCCGTGATGATGCCATCCAAAATGCTCTGTATCATATCGATTCGCCGGCGCATGCGGACGAATTGCTGCATCTGGATGAACAATTCGAAGGCTGGAATTACTATCTGGATGAGAAGTGATGCGGCGTGGTTTCCTTTTGTGCACCGCGTTCGTGTGTCTGGCGTGGCTGGCGACAACTGCGGTCGCGTTGTGGCATGAAGTTCCACGATTGCTGGCTGCCGCTGATTCACCGGCCGGTGTCTTAGGTTGGTTCTTCCGCATAGATGCCGACTGGTCGCTTCCAGTCCTGGTGCTGTTGGCGCTGCCTGTCATCGTGATCGTGGTTAAATTGTCGGGCTCAAAGCCGTTGGATGGCCGCGGCGGGACCGAACGCCGCGAAAGAAGCTCTGGAGATGCGAGCGATGGCCCTCCAACCCCGAGCACTCGAATTCAATTCGTCGCAGCGACATTCTTGTTTTGTCTGTCAATGTGCTGCAGCGCATC
>JBDNFT010000750.1:0-5247 GCA_041689695.1 Planctomycetaceae bacterium
CTGGGCCGAATACGATCTGGCCGAGTTTGGGCCGCGTTCGCCAGTCAGATTCCATCCGAAAAACAGCGGCGGTTGGTTCCGAGTGGATTTGCGAAAGGGATGGATTGAACGCGGCGAGGTTCTGTTCATCAAGCCAAAGACATAACTGCAGGTGCCACGACCCGAGTACTGAAATTCACGCGACGCGTTGTGATCTACCGGCGAGGGACTGAACTGTTACCGGAAGACAATCGAAACAAAGAAACCTGCCCCCTTTGATGCTTCACAATGTCCTGCACCCCGATTCCCCTGTTGGTAGATGGCACTGCTGTCTTGTTATTCCTACTCCCTACGTACCGAATATCTCAATTGAACTTTCTCTTTCGAGTGCTGCGGATGATCGAAATACAAATCCACTGACTCCGATACGACGTTCGTAGAAATTCCGCGGTATCGAAGTCGTTCAATCGAAGGTGCCGAGAATTTCATTCGCGTGACATGCGTCTCGCCTGGCCCAATTACAAACGGGATCTGTGGAGCCTCAACACAGCCGAGATCACAACGGCTGGGAATACCGATACACCTGATGTTCTGCTCTGAATTGTTGTGAATGGCGATTTCGGCCATCAACTCGGCGTTTTCATCGACTATGCCCAAATCGACATATTCAGGTAGGGTTAGTACGTCGCGCGAACGGTGACGAAAAAACCAAAATACGTGGCCAGCAATCAGAATGAGTCCGAAAAGGAACACAATAACTTCGTTTGAAGCCATTCTCCTTGTTCGGGCAGGAAATCGTGGCGGATCGTGAGACGTTAAATTGCCAATCGGGCTACCATCCATCGATCACCTCACCTGCATTTCGCGTGCAAAGTCCACGAAAAACGATCTGATCGATTGAGGTTGTTATGTTCTGTACACTTCCATCGACGAATCCAAAGTTAACCACATCCGAGTGATGACTCCAGAAATAGAATTCACCATTTCGGACTCTTTGATTCGCCCGCATTCCCCCTGCAATAAACGGATGGTTGATCGCACCGGGCAAAACTACATCAGCAAGCCCCCACGGACAGATACCTGGTATTCCCGGTCCAGCCCATTTTCCGAACTCTCCCGTCAGTCCTCGCTCTCCAAGCAGGAGTGTTGAACTGGAACCGTCTGACACATCGGCGATTCTAACACTGCTGTTCGGAAATAGAACCCCGCTGTGGACCATGAACTCGTTCCCCGCCACTGGATCGTTGCTTTCACATTCTCTCCCAGAGAGACCGGTCGTTAAAGCATTTGTTCCAGACACACCGAAGTACGAATTCGGTCCCCATTCACCACCATATTTCACATGATTCCACTGAACTGGTGTCGCGGATAACGGATCAGCGGGACAAACAAGAGCGCGCACGATACTCCGCGTTTGCGGGCGAAAAGCTAACTCCAGTGCATCACGATTGAAATCAAACGACTCATAAAGAGCACGCTCCTCCAAGTCGGGAAAGACCATTACGTTCCAGTTCCATGACTTCGAAACGGACGATTGCCGGTAATCGGCTAGTTGCGTACCTGGTGGGAATACCTGAAATCTATCATGATAGTTATGAAGTGCGGTCACCAGTTGCTTCAGTCGGTTGGAACACTGAATCCGCAGAGCGGCTGACCTAGCCTGCTGTACCGATGGCAAAATCAGAGCAAGCAAAACAGCAATGAGGCCTATGACAACCAACAGTTCGACCAGCGTGAAACCATGTTTTCGTACCATACCAACCGCTCCTGTTCGCTCACTGCGCTTCAGTAAGATCAACTGCTGATTTCAGTCCGTCACCCGTCGTTTGATGAAATGTCACACTGAATCGTGCCAGAATAGCGTTCGAACTTGAAAGGCCTTTAACGTCAACAGAAAACTGACTGTCAACCAGAGATTCGCTTGGGTGAAGCCAGACAATCACGTCCGTTGTGTCGCCGACCGCATGACCGGGAGATCGCGCCTGAACGCTGACGCAATGACAAGATGATTCCCACACAGTAACTTTCTTGACAATCTCCCCGACGCCAGCGAGCGACAACCGAATCACTCTTTCTTCGTCATACGGAACAGATCCAAGGTCGAGATCGCGAAGTTGAATCAGCGTAGAACTAGAATTGGACGAGATGTGCGGTAGCGGGAATAGTGGCGTCAATAGGCAAGTAACTACGGCTCCAGCCAGGAAAACTCCGATTGTCCTCGACTTCATGTTATCACCATTTCATTTTCAATTGGTGCGCCCAAGTTTCCTGCGAACAAGCCAGCCGACAATTACGATGAGGTTCGCTGTAAATAGAATTGCTAACCACCAAGATGTACTCGAACGTGGTAACTCCAAGGAAATAATGGTGTCAGGCACTCCAAATGCTGATGGCAAGAAATCAGCGGCCGAAACTTCGCCCTGCCTCAATGACTGGACTGTCGACTCAAATGAAACCACTTCCGTGATTTGGCTCGCATCAAGTCGTGGAGCAGAAACATTCACCGACTCATCGACTGTCGCAACCGGAAACACTGTCTCACCTGCTTCATGCCACTTTTTGAGAACATGATGCCGCGTCATGAGACTGTGGGTTTGCACGCCCGCAGGATCGGTGAATGTGTACACATAACGCCACCCGGCAACAGCAAGCCACTCTTTATCGAACGTGATTTCGAGTTCAGATACGGGATTTCCGAATAGCGATTTATCCGGCTGGAGAGTCAGGACAACAACACCCCTACCATCCTTCAGTTCTCGTCTTACCTCAACATTGCTGTGGTTTCTGAGAATCTTGTCTACACGAACTCCGTCAATAGTATACGACGCACTTGCAAGCCACCACCCCCAGACAAAACGTTCACCCATTGTCAATGTCTTAGTTTTGTCCAGCACTACCCCTTCGACCCGAAAATCAAGTTCTGGATCATCTTTCTTCAGTACAAATGCATACTCTTCCGTGAACGACCCGACACGGATTCTAGGAGATCCTACAGGTGGCACCTTTCCAGACTTGAGTCGATCACGCAAATATGCCAAGCACCAGTCGCCTAGCACTTTGATTTGGTAGTTGTCTTGAAAGAGATAGATTGGGGGGTTACCACGACGGACTTCAACTTCGATCACGAGGTTTGATTGAGCATGAGCGTGAGCTTCACAGCTTGTGATGATTTCCTGAACGATCTCTTGATCACTCGCCGCAGCCATTGGCATCTGCACTAACAGGGCGGAAAGCAACAATAGCCGAATCCACATCTCGAGATCCCCAAAATTCGTCCGCACGAAAGAGACGAAAACCGGTAGCAAAAAGATGCTCCCGGCTTCGTCTGGAAATATAGCGAGGCTCATGCTTGGTATGCCACGATCAAGTAGCCGCGCAACCATTCAGACTTCGAGACAGTTCGTTGACGCTGCTCCAGCCCCGGAACAGTAGCAGTCATTCCCGCACTTTGCATTACCTCCCGCCGGGATCGGACACCCAATATTTGTCCTTGCTGTACAAGCGCCGCAGCCAACGCCGCAGCTGAAGTATTCTATTGGTGGTCCATGCTGGAACTCGATTCCAGAGGCACTACTCATCACTCCGATCGTCAAACACACTGTTGCGAGATTCATCGCAAGCACGGCCTTGTTGAACAGACTTAGCAACATTACCGACTCTCCTTTAAACGAGAAAAAATTTAGCATTGCAACACATGTTGCAATGGTTATTCCTCAATCAGAACGAGGTGTCCAAAATCTCGAAGTGCGTCAACATAGAAGTACAACTTCACGTCATGGCCTGAACCTGGCGGAGTGAAAGTCATAACCAACCGTTTCGTTTCGTTTGGACGAATGGCCACTGGAAGACCTGCGACCGACACGCAACGGCACGTGCTGGTCATCCCAAGAATCGTGATTGGCTCCTGCCTGTGATTTGTAACATCCAGATGGTCTATGCCGGGGACGTTTCTAATGAAATGTGTCTGAGTCCGCCCGACAACGTAACCGGTCCCATCGATCAGACTGCGGATTGCGCTCCAAGAACCGAAGTACAAGTACCCGGCCACCGCGAAGATTGCGGTCAGCAGCAGGACTTGAAAGACAGGTCGATGAATTGCAGCGAGTCTCATACCTCTAACCACCCCCACCCCCTGAATGTCAAGTGACAACAGCTCAAGAAAACTTATGAAATGCCGAGAACTAATCCGTTGGGCCCGAGGAATCACAAAAATGGACATTCTAGGAATCACAGAAGGAGGAATAGCATAACTAGGCAATGTGGACACGCATGCAGAGGTGGGGGCACAAAAAGGTGTCAGCGACGAATGGCGTGGACTTAGTGAGCGGCAAGGCGCTAGCCGCCGGTGAATATGGATAACACGCTGGCAATACCGGCGGCTAGCGCCTTGCCGCTCACAAAACCGGCGTTAAGTCCACGCCATTGGAACGCGCAACGCTCGGGACGTTGTAATTTTGAGGTTTCATGCACAAGAACTGTGCGATTTCTTCCCCGGCGATCTTATTTTGCGATCCGGGTGGTCCGTTGTTTCGCGCCTCACGCCGCCATTCTGAAGCGGGAAGGCTTTTGGGACTGACGATGAATTTTTCCCGCCCCGTTCGATTGACAACGCCGTGCAGAATCTGAAGCTGTATCAGAACGAAGACGTTGAACCGGTGGAGCGGAGGAACGGATCGATTCATCTCATAGCGAGGATATCAAATGTCGGAAGTCAAACTCGTGATTCGCGATGCGAACGAAGACCGCTCCGGGACGGTGCATGGGTGCGTGGCAGAGTGGTTTATAGCGGCGCTCAGTGCGGATCCTGTTTCGCTTACGGAACTGGATGCTGCCGTGGATCGATTCGCTCTGGAATCGCCCGCCCGAGGACATTTCCCATACTTTCGTCGCGCCATCGATGCTGAACCGTGGGACGCGGGTTTGGTAGTGATCGACATGGCGGCGAGGTTGGTGGTGATCGATTCCTCGTATTCTTCTCCTGGGCGGAAGGGAGTCATCACGCGGCACAATATCGAAACCGTCGAGGGCGGGACGGTCTCTCTCAGCTATCGCATGGCAGACGACTGGCTGTTTCTGCACGACGCGATGAACTGGGAAGAAACGGCTCGCGTGCGTCGGCAGGAGCGAGCCGACCAGCCAGTCACTGACCTCCGTGAAATCTTCTACGGCGAGCCGATGCTGCGATCGATCATTGACGGCTGTCGTCAGCAGTTTCGTTGCAGAGACGAGATCGTCAGGCGAGTTCACCTGGAATGGATTGAAAGTCAA
>JBDNFT010000751.1:0-1561 GCA_041689695.1 Planctomycetaceae bacterium
AGCTTCAATGCGTTTCAGTTCACGCTCCAGATCGCGCACAAGGCGTTCCTGAGTCCCAATGAATGAAAGGTGTTCGAGCTTTTCCAGTGTCAGCAGAGGCTGTCCGGAAAACACTTCTTCTCCGGCTTTAATCTGCACGCTCGTCAGTCGCGATGCCGCAGGAACTCGGATCGTGGTGATGTCGGCGGAGAGAATTCCAGTGAGTGGTTGATTATGACGGTTGCTCATCAGGTAGACGGTGAAAAATCCAATCAACAACGCGCAGATCAGTAGTGAGATTGTACGAAAGACAGATGCTGGAAGTGTGGACGACTGTCGCGGCGCTTCAATTCGACAGAGATCTTTTGCTTGTTCGGTCCAGCGTTCGTCGATGATGCGGCCGACCGGGATTTGAAGCTCGTCCGCAATGGCTGCGATTTCTCGATGACGCCACAGCGCAATCTGCCCCCAGAAGTAGATTCCTAACTGATTGAGCATGACAGCTTCACGCGTACGCACACCATCGACATCAGTCAGGTCGTCTGAAAATTCCGGGGCACTCCCATAGACGACTCCGAAGCGTCGGTCCATGTGATGTCCGCGTGGCAATTTAGCAATGATCGGCGATTCCATGGGTCCATCCAACAGGAACATCCGAAAAGGCTTCGACTTTGGTCGGTAAGGAACAAAGCGGAGCACTTCGTGAACGTAGGTCAGTCAGATGCGCGCACGTCCATGCCGGTCGTTTTTCGCTACGTAGTCTGACATCTCTCTTTTCGGCCTTGACGTTGTGATTGGTTTACCAAATCCACAAATCCGGACTTGCTGGGCAGCATGAAAGTCACAAGTCCTGTGATTGAGGCTGGCCCGCTGAGTCACGCCGATTCCCGTAGAACGGAGGTCAAAGGCCATTTTTTGCCCGGTCAGTGGCAGTTTGCTCCTTACTATTCTTTGTAGCTAACCTGATTTATCATGCGGCTCTTACGGCAGGGTTTGCCGGAGTTTATATCCCGAAAGGCGTTGCGTAGAATGTGGCTCGTGATCTGGGCGAGTGTTCAGTGAATCGGGAAGTTGCCGATCGGAACGCATCCGCAGTTTGCGTATATGAGACAATTTTGGTTTACAATGTTGGTTTACAAATCACGGAACGCCAGAGTTGTGCATCGTTCGTGGAGAAGAACGAATGCCACACAAGCCGCGGGAACAATTACGAAAACACGAGATTTTTATGAGATCAATAGGAAACGCCTGGATGGCTTGGGTGCTGATGTCGCTGAGCCTGTTTGCGTTCGCATTCAATGTCATGTCTGTCCATGATTTTTCCGCAGGAGCTGCGTTTGCTGATGAAAGCAATTTAACGCCCCAAGCTGCATCGGAGGGTTCTGTGAGCAAAACGTCCGGCAATCTGGAAAACGAAAACACTTCAGCGGGAACCAAGGAATCCTTGAGCACTGTAAAACCGCCGACGAATCGCTTGTCGCGCGAATCCAGTCCTTATCTCCTGATGCATGCGCACAATCCTGTGGATTGGTATCCATGGGGACCAGAGGCGTTTGAGAAAGCAAAAACTGAAAATAAGCCT
>JBDNFT010000752.1:0-4763 GCA_041689695.1 Planctomycetaceae bacterium
CAGGTTCGAAGCCAGCCGCTACGACGACGATGATGAATAGGGTTTCGAAGTGATCATTCCGCATAGAAATGATGGGCACCCGCGCACAACATTGACGCAACCGTCGGTGGCTGTCTGTGATTGGGTTATCGAAGTTTCTGATGACGAAATCCTGCCAGAAAGTCGACGCGGGCGATGCCAGCAGGACGTGACAAATGAAGTCATCCGAACCATTTCGCTATTGCTGGAAGAAACGAACGACAGTCCCGAATAGACTCGTCTCGTCATTAAGTTGAGTTGAGTTTCGATGACATGGTGGAAACGTACAGAGAGCTTTCAATAAAACGCCTGACTTGATGCGACTTGTCTTGCAGGCAAGCGTTGCCGCGCTCGTGAAAGCATCGATGGGGCAAAGCATCAAAGAAACTTGACCCCTTGACCCTTTTGTTGCCTTTCACAGGTAGTTGTTTGAGGACTCACGGGGAGGTTCCTTCTTGTGAAATGTGTGCGCCCGTAATTATCGTGCCGCGGAACTTTCCATAGATCCCTTCGCCCCATTTTGGCTGTTTGAGTCCGGAAACGGCCCGCAACCGTGCCGCCAGGGGACCGGTCGTTGTCGTGGCGGCGAGTTGCCTGCCATCCTGAGTGATCGTGATTTCCGGACCTCGGATCGTAAACTCGATCGTTGTCGGTCCGTCGGTCCATTCTGTACTCGCGCCCAGGTGTCCCGGCATCGTCATGCGGTGCACCGTTCCGTAGGACTTCCACTGATCAGGGGCGAGAAACGGAAACTGCTCAGCATTCCACTCACACGGGAATTTGGCGGAAGTTGAAACAAACAGATCGGGCCCGTACGTCACCAGACTGGTGACGCGCTGGCCCCAGAGATTGCTCACAGCGTTGCCGCTGTTTTCCACGTCATACGGATGGATGATGCTGTGCGAAAGTTTCGGATGGTCGAACATCCGCTGCATGAACGTCCAGGTTTTGCTGTCGGGATTGTATCGCCACAATTCGCCCCACGGCCAGACACCGACAAACACGCTGCCACCATAGATGACTGTTGTCTGCGCTTCACGGGCACTCCCCGAAACTCCTGCAAGCTTCGGCGGCCATTGGGTCAGGTCGGTGATCTTGTCCCCGTCGTATTCAAACACGCGACCTGTCGGGTATTGGCCCATGAGCAGCCGGTCGTGAAATGCCATGGTCGAGTAAAGCTGATAGCTGACGTCGATCCTGGGTTCCAGCAGCATTCTCCAGACCCCGTCTGTGAAGACATAAAACCCGCCGATATTGGAACCGGTGACAATTTGCTCCCCCAGCTGTCCCCATGCGAACGTCGTTTCGCCAACAACGGGCAGCGTGAGGACGACAGCGCGCGTCAGGTCGATCTCGTCCTGGTCGGGCGTCCAGGGACAGGCGTAGAGTTTGCTAAAACCATCTTCGTCATTTCTGTAGGGACGATACTCGCCATCGCCGCGGTTGACGTGATAAAAACACACATGGCCATTGGCATAGAAGAAGAGTTGATAGCTTCCCCGCTGAGGCGCACTGAGAATCGTCTTCCCGTTGTATTTCACCGCACTGTCAACGAATTCGAGCGTGCCGTCGCCGATGCGCATTGTCTCTCCGGTGCCGCCGACTTCGGTTTCATCCAGCCATTTCTTTGTGGCGGAGTCCCAGACCCTGATTCCACCATACGTCGAGCGGACCACCTCGTCGCGACTGTAAAGGTATGTGCCGCACAGGTTGTTCGGACGCGGCAGGGCATCAGTTCCGAACGTTCGCTCACCTGCTGTGGGTCGGACAAAGAACTGTACGGCATGACGGTCAGCTCGGTATCGCGTGTTGTAGAGATTTTGAAATCCCGCACCGATGACCAGTTGTCCGTCGTCGCTGGTCACTTCGAACAGCGAACCAAAGTTCTGGCCGAGGTCACGGCCACGGTCAATTGTGACGGTGATCTTCGTTGTACGAACGTCGTCCGCCCATGTCGTGGTGGAGACACACAAGAAGAGGGACGCAATGAGCATTCGAATGAATCCAGCGGTCATCATGTTCTTCGATCATGCTTTCATGTTGGAGGCGATAGCCTGAATTGAATCATTTCACGGAGTCTTCTCTTTGAATTGTAGCGAATAAAGGTCTGCGTCACGGAGCGAGAATCGCAGGCGAATCGTCGTTCCCGCGAGTTTGCTGACGTCGCTGCCGTCCGTCCACGTCACCGTGCGATTGATCGCGTCGCCGAAAATTGGCGGGCAGTCGTTGAGCGTAAACCCAGGCAGTGGCTCGCCGTCCCGGTCCTGCAATTCCACGCGAATGTCGCCTGCGGCTGAAGTCGCGAAGTTTAATGTCAGTTTGTCGCCCGCAAATGTCAGCGGTTTGGTCATGAGTTCACCGCCGCTCATTGGTGCATTGACTGAGACGAAGCCGTCGAGACGCAGTGTGTAGCGGCGAATCGCGTTGCTCTTTCCGTGCCATGACCCTTCGCTGGCATACAGCGACAATTCATTTGCCGCGCCAGGGAGGGAGGATTTCGTCTCGACGGCATGCCAGGCGATGTATTGATGCCCATAGAGCCACGTCCCTGGCCGCTCGGGCCCCGGCCGCAGAAAGGCGTCATTCCAGCGCTTGAAATGAACACCGTTGCGGCTGGCCATCAGCAGCCCTTCGGTGATCGCGGTTCCGTACCGCAGATGAGCCGCCGCTCGTTCCTCGCGCTGTTCGAGTTCCGGCAGCGCTCGCATCGATTCGGACCAGCCGCGTTCAATGTAACGTGTCGGAAAGCCGATCAGGATATGCGGAGCGCGAAAGTAGGGCGCCACCTGGTTGGTATAAAGATGCTCGGCGGGAGAGTCCTCATACGTGAGATCGGCTTCGTTTTCCCAGGTCAGGAAGTCGCGCGAGGTCGCGGTTCGGATCGCGCGATAGCCCGCTGGCTGCCACAATTTGCCGGTCGTTACACCTTCAGTGAACGTACGAAAGTAAGCACGGTAGACGCCCGCTGTTGCGTCCCAGAATGCCAGGTTTTGCGAATCAAACGCTCCTTCGGTGACTACGGGCTTGTCGTGCATTAGCGACCAGTGGATCCCATCCGCAGACTGAAATGCAAATAGCCCGCCCTGTGCCGCAGTGCCACCGAGTGCCTTGAAACGCGACTCAACCGGGCAGTCGGGGCGCGTATCCAAAAACGGAGCAAAGTTATGCGTGCCGACTCCGGTCCAGATAATGTTGTTCTGATTCGCGCCGTCGTGTTCGTGCAGCCCCAGCTCCGGTTTGCTAAACGTAATTCCGTCCCGACTTTCCGCGTAACAATAGACTTCACTCCCAAGTTTCAGCTTGCCGCCTTCAACGCCCAGTGCTGAGCCGCGGTAATACATCCGGTACAGATCTCCATCACGTATGACGCTGTGATAACCGCTGCCCGCTCCTTCCCAGGAAGCATCATGCACGATCGCGATCTCCTGCGGCGTCGGGTGGTGCAACTGCAACTCAGCTCGGCCCTCGATTTTGTCGATGATCGCATGATCAACGAATAATTCGCGACGCGAACCAATCTCAAGCAGCTCGTCGGCCGCGGAAATCGAGTTGAAGCTCAGGAGCGTGATCAGGATGAGAAAGCGAGTCATGAATTGTCTCCGGTTGTGGTTGGGCAGTGAATCCGATGTGGCATGTGGAACCATAGTACTCCTCATTCGCACCAGAAAGAGTAGAGTCGCGAGTTGCGCAGCGTGAATCTCAGTCGCACAGCCTGTTCTTTCAGGGTGTCCGTATTGCCGGACTTCCAGCGAAGCTCCGCCCGAGGCTGGTCACCTGTCACTGGTTCGGAAACGGCAATTGTCTGGTCGTTGCCATCCAGGACGGTCACGGAAACGTCACCAGGAACAGCAGCGACGTTGACATAATGAAACACGCCCATGTTGTAGACATCCACGTTTTCTGATTGCGGAACGTTGTACACAGTCTGCTGCAGCGTTGCATCGGCCGCGCGCGCCTTGATGTTCCCGGTCCCCAGTTCCTGATCCAGCTCGTCGGCGTGGAACACAACCCCGAAGTCGCTCCAGGTTTTGAAGTCTCTGCTGGTGGCAATCGCAATGGATCGCCCAAACGGACCACCACGCTTGACCGAATGAATAAACGGCCCTTCCTGCGGATCGTAACTAATGTTGCCTTCGTCGCTGCTCGGGACAGCTGGCACATCCAGCTTCGTCCACTCAACACCGTCAGGAGAAACTGCGAATCCTTCGTTCAGCAGTGATGCCTTGAAGCGTCGCGCCGGATCCGGATCGAGCGGATCGTAGACCGCGTGCTCGATCCGCAGGTTCGGTTTTGGGCCGGAAGTCCAGTTCAGTCCGTCGGTGCTGATCCTCAACGGTTCATCAGTACTGATCACCCACAGCTTGAAGTGCTGCGCTTCAGGATCCCAGACGGGAGCCATTCTTGTCTGGATCGTCTGAGCAGGATTTGCACTGCGGATGACAGCACCTTTCTTCTCCGACGCATGAAGCGTCCGCCTGAGATTCTCACTCTCCTCAACCCCTTCGTCATCAAGAAAAAGCTGTCGCTGGCCAGCCGGAATGCTGCGCGCCTCTTCAGCGACAGCCCAGGACCATGGTCCAGCCAACAGGGCCAGGAGCAACACGGGGATTATGCACCGGCTGTAATGGCTCAGTGCTTTTGATGCAATTCTCATTTGTCATCCGCCTTTACTTTTGGCCGTGGGCCTCTCGGATTGATGCCGGTGGGTTGAGGCATATCTTCGGTAATGATGGTCCAGGACTCGC
>JBDNFT010000753.1:0-3792 GCA_041689695.1 Planctomycetaceae bacterium
ACAATTGCCTGGCCCTGCAACGCTGTCAGTGTCGCGACGGCTGCGGTGATGGTGTTGAGCCAAATGGTTTTCGACGTCCACCACGGTTTTTTGCTCGACATGCAACCGCCCTCTGCAAAACGAAAAAACGCCAGCCGATTAACTGGCTGGCGTTCATGTTCGCAGATTTCGCCGAGATGTCAACAAATATCGCCCCGGCTTGGTTTCACTCGTCCGGCACTTCGAACGATTCCGTACCAACGTTGATCTCATTTTTCCAGATCCCAGGCTTTTTCTGCTGCGTTATCTGAAACCACAGAACTCCATTGCTCGAACAAAGCCATCTCATCATTGTGATGGTTTTTGTTTTTGGGGGTGCTGGCGGTGCCTCAGGCAGGTCTTCGCGAAGGCATCGGATTTTGCACCCTAGTTCACGGACCGCACATCCGGTGGACTGATCCACGGCATACCATCTAGGACTTTTTTTAGGGCCTAGCTTGAATTGAACGTGGTCCACGCCTCGTCGCAGCACATGATCCGGGTCGGTTATCTCGACCCAATCCGGTTTAACCCACTCGTACGAATCGCATTCTTCGAGTTGCTGCCAGCCTGTTGTGTCCCGCTGCGTCCAGACACTGCCTGCCTGCCTGCTCTCAAACACCGTCCGGCCATCTGCCCGAATGCCGATTACGTGGCATCTCAAGCCATTTTCGTCTTCCCACCATTCGCCGGCCCGAGGTCGTTTTGTCTGTTCTGTCATTTCATTTACTCCAAAATCAACCTAAATATCGACTTCGCTGCAGCAGCTTGCTGCAACATGATCCGAAACACTCAATGCTTGATCCACAACCGCGCGGGCGAGCTCGAATGACTCTTCCTTCCACATTCGCTCAGTGGCTTCACCCCTGATGCGTCTGGCTGCTCTGCGGATCAGTGCTGGGCGATTGTTTTTGTTCGCTTCCCGCAGTCGGTCTGTGATAGTATTTGGATCATCGAAGGCCGCATCGCGATTCCAGCACTTCATCAGGATCGGGAGGATCTGCATTATGATTGCCAGGACAGGCAGACTGGCACCGACCTTTTGCGGATCGATCCGGGCGACGATTGCACGAGCTTCATTTTCGAGGATTGCTGACATACGTCAAACTGTTTGGATAAATTTCGCGAAACGTAAATTTTGATTTTCACGAATCATTGAGATACCAATGCCTGTTGTCAATCCAAAGTCACTCCGTCAATCACCCATTGTTCGTGACACGCTCGGTCACAGTGACCGAATCTCGTTGTGGAAAACCAAGGACGTTATGCCCATTTCATTCGTGTGAACCTCATCCACAATTGCTTCTGCAGGAACATCACGCAACGCCTTGATGACCTCTGCAGCGCTTTCGCCGGTTACGAATGTCACGGTGTATTTCGTTCGCTCAATTTTCACAAATAGAGTCAGCTCACATTTAGCCATGTTTCAACCTCCGTAAAAACTATCGTCGTTAGCCACCCACTCTGATCGCAAAAAACCATTCGACATACCACGCATTGAAGCAGTGACTACACCAATTCCTGTTGCCCCACAGAATTGACCTGCGGCACGAGACATCAGATATGCCGCACCCGTCACAGACAGGCTCAGACTTATTCGGATCGTTTTTCATATTTCAAACGCCCTTTTATTCGCGTCCTTAACTTTATTTGTCATTGATCTTCTCCATTTGATCCGGCCTTAAAAACAACCACAGACGGATAACTAACGTCTACGTTCGTTTGTTCATCCCGCCAGGTATCGAGATCTTTGAACTCAGGATATTCTCCATCACTCATAACAAAACTCCATTCACAATACCGCTGTCAAAACTCATGACCGCATTCAGCGCACAATCTTTCTTCTCCGATCTCCGTCGCGCCCTCGTAATCCGACCACTGTCCTTGCATCGTTTCGTCGGACTCCAGGGAAACCCAGAACGAAGCCATTAAGCCTGAGATTTTTTCAGATCCGCACTCGGGGCATCGCAGCGAATGCGGATCTTCTTTATCCATTGATCTACCTCCGTGACTTTCGATGAATTCCTCCACCAGATTTACTGGCACGTAACCGTAGACCCCGCTTTCTTCATCTCGCGATACTGAACTGTGTCGGTTTTTACATTCGGGATGACCATCATCGCGAATTTAAGCCATAAATTTTCGATCGTATTCATAAGAACTTTCCTTTCAACAGACGCTCACCAATCCACCGCATCACCGGAACCGCCATACTGTTCCCGATGGCCTTGTATCGCGGACTATCCGCTGCAGGTTTGCCGCGATGAGTCACGGCGGTCCAGCCTGGCGGGAATCCCTGCAATTTTTCGCACTCAAGCGGCGTCAAGCGGCGTACCCCGATAGTAGGGCCCGCAACGCAACCAGGTTTGACTGTATCGACCGTCCCGGCGATATCTCCGGTGACGTTTGGCGGCCGGTCGTATCCACGCCCGTCATCGCCGCGATTACGCCCCGAGAACGCGACGACAAGTTTTGATTCCTTCGCCGCCGAATCTGAGTACGGGCGAGACGTAATCGCCGCCACGATGTGAGACGCCTCGCCGTTATTTGAATGCGTTGATTTGATTGTTCCAACGACCTGCAGCCCGCCATCTAGGTCGAAATCTGTTCCGAGCCCGCCACCTGCTGTAGTGCGGCTTGCAAGACTGCCGGCAATGTTTTTCTTCTTGTCCCTGCCCTTTTTAGAATCCCCCGACACGCAACCGGGCTCAAAAAGAACCTCTGCTGCACGTCGCCAATCGTTAAGACATCCAACAACGAAGACTCTACGACGTCGCTGGGGGACTCCGAAGTATTGAGCATCGCGCACTGACCAGCAGCAACCATACCCGAGTTCAGCCATCGCCCCGAGGATGGAACCAAAGTCCCGTCCTTTGTTGGATGACAAGACACCAGGGACGTTTTCGAAAACGAACCATCGCGGCTTAAACTTTTGAAGAATTCTGCAGTAGGTGAGGGCAAGGTTTCCTCGCTGGTCTTCGAGTCCACCACGGAGACCGGCGATCGAGAAACTTTGGCACGGCGTGCCCCCCACGAGAATATCAATTGAACCTGGCTCAATGTCCCACTCCTCGAACTTCGTCATGTCGCCAAAATTCGGTACATGCGGATACCGCTCACTCAGCACCGAACACGGGAACTGCGCGATCTCGCTGAATGCCACTGGCTTCCAGCCTAATGGCTCCCATGCCACAGAAGCTGCTTCGATCCCCGAACAAACAGACAGGTAACGCATCGCTAAGCACGCCCGTCCCAAAGCCAAAGGAAAAATCTCCGCACGCGACTGAAAAAGCCCAGCGGCTTATCAACCGGACGAACCATTTTGTGCAAAACCACGACGACAACACGGCCATTGTCGGACCGTGTTATTTGGTACGCAGGACAACAAACACAGCCAGGACCGTCTGTTTTGTGATCGATCCAGTCTTCAATCGGGTAGATGTGGAGTGCATCAATTTCACTGTCGGTCATCACACAACCTCCATTGGCCTGACGCCGGTCGCTTTTTGAATTGCATCGCGGGCGACATTACCCTCTCCGAAATTGCGACCGTGTTGCGCCTCAGTATCTTCGATCATTCGCAGACACTGCTCCAGCGCCTCCAGCAACTCCGGAGCCGCTGCGATCAGGGTAGCATCAGCAGAATCGAACCCGATAATGTCGTGCCGGTAAACGGTGCTGTTTTTCTTCGCCGCCTCTACGCCAATCACGCTTCGATCCCCGACCTGATAAATACACAGTTCGTCGGCACTTTCCATTCCGGACGCAGGCTGG
>JBDNFT010000754.1:0-1925 GCA_041689695.1 Planctomycetaceae bacterium
ACTCAAAAGTCCCGAACAACTGCACGTGACAAGAATTCCGCCGGGTTTCAAGACTTGTAGACCCAGTTGATTGAGTCGTACGTAGCCGGTAATGGCGCGATCCAGTCCACCGCGAGTCCTCGCCATGCGAGGCGGATCAAGAATAACGGCATCGAACAATCGACCTTCGGCGGCCATGGCTTCCAATGCGGGGCGAACGCCGTCGCGTTGCCACTGGCATCGATCGGCGACGCCGTTCAGTTCTGCGTTCGCCTTTGCCATTACCAATGCGGATTCGGATGAATCGATGCCCAGCACTGACGCTGCGCCGCCAAGTTTTAATGCTGTAATTCCAAAACCGCCGGAGAAACAGAAGGCATCCAGAACGCTGGCACCTTTCAGATATCGACTTGCGGCCAGGCGATTGTCTCGCTGATCGAGATAGCAGCCTGTCTTCTGTCCCTGCTGAACATCGACACCGTACGTGACACCCTGTTCGTGAATAAACAACGGCCGTGGCGGCTCCTGTCCCGACAACAAACCATCTATGACGTCCAGACCTTCCGCTTCGCGCATCCCTTTTTCGGTACGCAACCAGATACCTTTGGGATTCACTTCGGCCTGCAGTGCGGTCAAAATTGTATCTCGGTGCAGAAACAGAGCCAGGCTGGTAAATTGAACCAACAGGTAACCGCCGTAGAAATCCACCGTCAAGCCGGACAGTCCGTCTGCTTCACTGAAGATCAATCTGCAGCCGGTGCCAGGCGAATTCAAATCAAACATCGCGCGACGCGATTCAACGGCCTGATGAATCTTCGTTTGCCAGAATGCGGCATCGAGAGGCTGATCAAGTTGCCATGAATACAGTCTCCCAACGATGCGGCTGATGGGATTTAACAAACCCCATGCGATGAAGCGACCATCGGAATTCACCAGTTTTGCAATCGAACCCGGTGGCACATCTTCCGTCTTCATGCCGTTGACACGATCAACGGCCCCCATGAACACCCATGGATGGCGGCCGAAGAACGGTTGAGCCCGTCGATTACGCACGACGACTTCGATGAACGCACTTGCAGCGACGTTGCTTGAGGCAACGGCTTCAGCAACTGTTGAAGGAACAACTTCCTGATCCGACATTTTTAACCATCACCGCGCAGAATGCGGTGTTCCATTTCTTCAAGGTAAGCGAGAAGGCGGTCACGTTCGTTCGACAAATGACGAACTCGCAAAAGTGAACGCACACGGGTGCGAAGTTCCAGGCGATTGACGGGTTTGGTGAGAAAATCATCGCAGCCGGCGTTCACGGCTTTTTCGATGTCACCTGCTTCATTAAGTGCAGTTACCATCAGCACTAAAATTCCACGGCGAGCGGGATCGCCTTTGATCTGCGAACAGACTTCATAACCGCTCATACGCGGCATCATGATGTCCAGCAGAATCAAGTCTGGTTGTTGTTGATCCACCATTTGCATCGTCTGCTGGCCGTCGGTTGCCATCAGAATCTCGTAGCCTTCATCGGCAAGGTACGCTTCGAGCAATTCACGGTTTTGCTGAATATCGTCCGCGATGAGGACGCGTGAGGAAGAGATATCAATATCTGAAGTGCTCATCTGGTCTGCCTGACGATTCAAGATACTTGTTCAAAGGCTCCAGCCTTGGAACACACTGTTTTGGAGGCTCCAGCCTCCCTGACTAAAGTGGAGGCAGGAGCCTCCAGCGCATTGCGTTTCGAGGCTAGAGCCCCGGAACGAGAATTGAACGCGTCACTCCACACTGGGTCACCGATAATCGCGCACCCGCAAAGTATAGAGGATGCAACCCGTCGAGAAAATGCTGAGCGATACGCGCCGCATTTATGGTGAAATCAGAAGGACCGAGTCTGGAGAGACCAGTCGCCAATGCACCGCACAGCTCGTTTTTGCTGGTCTTCTGAGCTTTTATCT